>JAAYBA010000348.1 GCA_012719085.1 Planctomycetota bacterium | reverse complement strand
GACCGATGCCGACGGACGCGCCCGCACCGTTCCGCTGGGACTGCGGCGCGTCGAATCGGCCCTGCTGAAATACACCTCGCTGGAGCGAGACGATGTGGTCTGCACGACGCCCGAGCGACTGGCGGACGTGATCGGCCCGTGGGTGAAGATCGTGGGCTTCAGCTCCAGCGATCCGCTCGGCATGGGCATGAGCAATACGACCACCTCCAATTTCTGGAAGGGTGAACTCTATACCCGGCGCTGGACGCGACAGACCCTGGAGCAACTGACGGCGCTGAAGCGTCGGCACGGCTTCAAGATCGTCGTCGGCGGCGCAGGGGCTTGGCAATGGATCGTCCATGCGGACAAGCAACCCAATGTCGACATCGACGTGGTCTTCCAGGGCTATTTCGAGGCCTCAGGACCCGAGTTGTTCACTGAACTGCTGAACGGACGCCTGCCCGGGCATCACGTGGTCGAAGCGGACATCGGCGCCGATCGCATCCAGCCGATTTGCGGTCCATCGCTGTTGGGGATCGTCGAGCTGTCGCGCGGCTGTGGCAGGGGGTGCACGTTCTGTGCGATGGCGCGCCACGGAATGAAGCACCTCGATCCCGATACGATCCTGGCCGACCTGCAAACCAACGTGGCCGGGGGGCTTAAGGCGGTCGTCAGCGGCAGCGAAGACTTCTTCCGATACGGCGCCAAGGGGTTGCGTCCCGATTTCGAGAAGCTGTGCGATCTGCTGGAACGGATGCGGAAGATTGAAGGGCTGTCGTTCATGCAGATCGATCACGCCAACGTGACATCGGTCCTGCAACTGACCGACGAGCAGCTTCGCGAGATCCGGCGTCTGTTGACCTGGGAGCGGCCGAGCGAGTATCTATGGGTGAATATGGGCGTCGAAAGCGCCAACGGGCATCTGGTGGCCGCCAACAGCCCGGGCAAGGTCGCGCCGTTCGCCCCGGACGATTGGGGGCAGATGGTTCGCGAGACGGCGGACCGCACGACGCGTTGCGGGTTCTTTCCCGTTGTCAGTGTCCTGCTGGGCATGCCGGGCGAGACGCCCGACGACGTCATGGCCACCCTGGAACTGGTCCGGGACCTGGCGGCCAAGGGTGCGGTGATCTTTCCGATCTTTTATGAGCCGATGGCCTCAGGGGCGGAGGCCGACAGGCAGCGATTCACGTTGGCGAAGATGACGCTCGAACACCTGGAACTCTATCGGACCTGCTATGAGCAGAACTTCAAGATGGTCCCGAAGCTGTTCTGGGACAACCAGCGTGCCGGCGGCGTCTCGTGGGCCCGACGTGCGTTCATGCAGACCCTCGGGCACGGCGAAGTGATGACCTGGCGACGGACCTTCAGGAGATTGCGCAGGCAGATGGACCGTTCCATTTCGACAGTGGTGGAGAAGGAGCAGGTGTATGCCTCATGACCGTGTGACAACGGCCAGGCCCGTCCGGCAGCCTCAGGACAACGTCCCACAGACGAAGCAGCAGCGAGACGATCTGCTCGCCAACATTCGGGATTACATCGAGACGCATGGGCCGGTTCCGCCCCTGTCGATCGGCGAGCTGCGGGCTCATACGGAGGCCGTGCTCCAGAAGGCCGGCATGGATCGCAAGTACACCGACTACGCCGCCGTGCTCGTCAACAACGAGGTCTGGCGCGAGACGGTGGCGGCTATTCCCTATCAGAAGCGTCTGCTGCTTCTGCCCAAGTGCCTGCGCAGCAGCACCGAATGCCCGGCGAGCTTCGATGATTTGGGGTTGCTTTGCGAGCATTGCGGCCGATGCGCCATCGACGAACTGAAGAGTCAGGCGGAGCAGTTGGGTTATGCCGTTCTGGTTGCCGAGGGTTCGCCCGTTGTGATGGGCTTGATCGAGACGAGACGCATCGAAGCGGTCGTAGGCGCCAGTTGCCTGTCGGTGCTGGAGCGGGTGTTTCCGTATATGGAGGCCGGGGCGGTCCCCGGTGTGGCGATTCCCCTCCTGCGAGACGGCTGCACGGACACCAGCGTCGATCTCGACTGGCTCTGGGAGGCAATCTACCAGACGACGGACGATCAGACCAGGCGTCTCGACCTCGATGCGCTGCACGAGCAGGTCAACGCGTGGTTCTCGCAGGAAGCTCTCGCGCAGCTGATCGCGCCGCAGCCCGACGAGACCGAGCAAGTGGCCCTGGACTGGATGGCCAAGGCGGGCAAACGCTGGCGGCCCTTCCTCGGCGTCTGCGCGTACAAGGCCCTCTCGACCGACGGCTCGCCTGCGACAGACAAGGATCTGCAACGGATCGCCGTTGCGGTGGAGTGTTTCCACAAAGCCTCGCTCGTTCACGACGATATCGAAGATGGCGATTCGGAGCGGTACGGTGAGAAGACGCTCCATTCGGAGCACGGCGTTCCCGTCGCATTGAATATTGGCGATCTGCTTCTGGGCGAGGGCTATCGGCTTCTCGTCGAGACCGATGCCTCGGATGAGCGCAAGGCGAAACTCCTGGATGCTGCCGTACAGGGCCATCGCACGCTGTGCCTGGGCCAGGGCCGCGAGCTGGCGTGGGCCCGAGCGCCGAGGCCGCTGACGGTGGACCAGGTGCTGGAGATCTTTCGCATGAAGACGGCGCCGGCGTTCGAGGTGGCCCTTTGCCTCGGGGCGATCCTCGCCGGCTGCGACGATCGGGTCGGCAGTGTGCTGAAGCAGTACAGCGAGTCCCTGGGCATCGCGTATCAGATTCGCGACGATCTGGACGACCTTCGCAGCCCCGAGGGGATCGACCTGTGCGCGAGCCGGCGGCCGTCGGTCCTGCTGGCCCTGGCCTACGAGATGGGTGATGAGGCAACAAGGACGCGAATCGAGCGGCAGTGGGCCCCGTCCGCGACGGATGCCGATCTGCAACAGGTGCGTCAGATCGTCTCGGCGCAGGAGGTGGAGTTGGCGGCGATGCGATTGATGGAGAGCTACAAGGCGCAGGCCATCGGCTCGCTGATTGCCTTGAAGAACGCCAACCTCAAGGGCCTGCTGCGCCGCGTAATGGGCAAGATATTCAACGACTTCGAGATCATGGGATGCTGCAATGACCATCCGCCTCGACATGCGCCGCGCCGTGACTAAAGCCGCCGAGGTTCTGGGCGATTCCGTCGAGGCGGTCAGGGAGTTTCTCGGTCGCCATCTTTGCGAAGACGGGGGCTTTCGGGGTCGGGACGGAAAGAGCGATCTGTACTACACCGTCTTCGGGTTGGAGGCGTCCCTGGCTTTGAAAGCGCACGTCCCATACGAGCGCGTTGCGGAGTACCTTCATCGCTTCGGCGCCGGCCAGTCCCTGGACCTGGTGCACCTGGCCTCCTTGGTCCGATGCCGGGTCAACCTCACGGATATCGCGCGCGACGCATTCGATTCGGGTGCACGACGGGCCCTGATCGCGCGCCTGATGGAGTTTCGGGCGAGCGATGGAGGTTTCAGCGTATCGGCCGGGGCTGAACGTGGGCATGTGTACGGCAGCTTTCTGGCTTTGGGTGTTTGTCAGGACCTTCTGGTGGATGATCTGGACCCGGCCGGTGTGCTCGATTCCGTTCGTTCTCTCCAGATGCCCGACGGCGGTTTCTCGAACGAACCGACGATGACCGTTAGCGCCACTGCCGCCACCGCGGCGGCGATCACGATCTTTCACTATCTCGAAGCGCCGCTGCCCACATCCGCACTACAATGGCTGGCCGGCCGAGCCGAGCCATACGGCGGGTTTTCCGCCATCCCATCGGGACCCGATATGGCGATTCCCGATCTGCTCTCGACGGCGACCGCATTGCACGCTTTGACGTTGGCCGGAGTGGATCTGGACGAGATTCGAGAGAGGAACCTCGACTATCTCGACGGACTATGGGATGTGCAGGGCGGTTTCCACGGCCATCCGGCCGACGATGTCCTGGACTGCGAATACACCTACTACGGACTGTTGTCGCTGGGCGACCTTGTTGGATCATGATGCGAATCGATCAAGAGGCGCTGAACCAGACAATTGTGACGCTCCGCGAACGCCTGCTGGCATTGAGGAACGCCGAAGGCCATTGGGTCGGACACCTTTCCAGCAGTGCCTTATCGACCGCAACCGCCGTGTTCGCCCTGGCTCAGGTCGATGCAACGCGGCATCAGACGCTGATCGACCGGGGCCTGAACTGGCTCTGCGAGAACCAGAACGACGACGGCGGATGGGGCGACACCGTTCAGAGTCCAAGCAATCTCAGTACGACACTGCTGTGCTACTCGGCGCTGGCCGTCGCGGAGGGTGGCAGCCTCAAGTCCGAAGGACTTGGGGTTGGTCTGCACGAACGGGCCGTCCCCAAGCTGTGCCTTACGTTGCCAGGCGCCCTTGAGAAGACCGAGGCGTGGCTGCGTCGCGAAGTCGGCTCGCTCGAGCCGGAAGCCTTAGCCGGGGCGGTGATCGGGCGATATGGCAAGGACCGCACGTTTTCCGTTCCGATCCTGACGATGTGCGCGTTGGCGGGGCGGCTGGGCGCCGGATCGCAGGCGTGGCGTTGCGTCAAGCCGCTGCCGTTTGAGCTGGCGGTCCTGCCGCACCGGCTGTACAAGTGGTTGAAGCTGCCCGTGGTCAGCTACGCATTGCCCGCGCTGATCGCCATCGGGCAGGCCCGCTATGCCCATCGCAGGCCCCGCTGTCCTGTGGCGTGGCTCGTACGCCGTCTGGCGAGAGAGCGAAGTCTCGACGTCCTGACAACACTCCAGCCAACGAACGGCGGCTTCCTCGAAGCGGCTCCGTTGACCTCGTTCGTCGTGATGAGCCTGGCATCGTGCGGACGAGCCGACCACCCGGTCGTTTCCAAAGGGGTCGAGTTCCTTCTCGCCTCGATCCGTGACGATGGCAGTTGGCCGATCGACACGAACCTCGCGATCTGGGGCACGACGCTTTCGATTGCCGCTCTGGCAGCATGGGCTGAAGCCCATCCTACATTGCCGGAAACCGAGCGCCGGCGGCTGACCGACTGGCTGCTGGCCTGCCAGCACAAGGAGACGCACCCCTACACGCAGGCGGCGCCGGGAGGCTGGGCGTGGACAAATCTGCCCGGAGCGGTTCCCGATGCCGACGATACCGCCGGGGCATTGCTTGCCTTGCACCACCTTGGCATCAGGGATGAAGCGGTCTCGAATGCCGTCGCGGCGGGAATCGGGTGGCTTCTCGATCTTCAGAACGGCGACGGGGGGATTCCAACCTTCTGCCGAGGTTGGACGAACTTGCCCTTCGACAGAAGCGCGCCGGATCTCACCGCGCACGCGCTCGGCGCGATGGGCGTCTGGGTAGAGGCGATTGACTCGGAGCCACAGACGGTGCCCGCGATGGGCAGAGCGATGGACTTCCTGGAGATGGTTCAGCGAACGGATGGCTCGTGGGTGCCTTTGTGGTTTGGCAATCAGTCTGTGCCGAACAAGGGGAATCCTGTCTACGGCACAAGCCGGGTGCTGACGCACCTGTCGCGCGTCCCCACTGCATACCGCCGGCGGATGGATACCGCGTGCGAGCGGGCCGTCTGTTGGCTTCTGTCAGCGCAGAATGCCGACGGAGGTTGGGGCGGCGCGCCGAGCGTCGCTTCGTCCATCGAGGAGACTGCCCTGGCCGTCGATGCCCTGGCGCAGTCTGTAGGGGCGCATCACCATTCGCCCGTGCCGGCCATGAGCGAAGCGATCGCCCGTGGAGCCCAATGGCTCATCGACCATACCGAGAAAGGCAGATCGACGCCGGCTTGCCCCATCGGCCTGTATTTCGCCCAACTCTGGTATTTCGAAGAGCTCTATCCGATCGTCTTTACGCTCACGGCTCTGGGCAAGGCGCAGGCCATGCTAAGCTCGTAGTGATCGCCGCGGTCCGGAAAAGACGGTGTTCTTCCTTATCCGAAAGCAATTCGATGCATATATTTGTCAGTAGCACTTATTGCCATGAACAAATAAAAAGGCAATGGAGTATATCCCATCATGAGCCGACGGTTTTTTGAACTGATTCTCTCGATCAAGCGAAAATGCCAGTGCAACGAGGAGCAGATTCAGGAGCAGTTGGGCCTGACCTCTGCACAGCTCCATGGCTTGATTGCCTTGGATGCGGGGACCGAGATCGGCGGGTGTGAATTTGCCCGGCGAATGGGTCTGTCTGTGTCGCGAGGAAGTCGGGTGCTGAGTAGTCTGACCAACGCTGGATACATTGCAGCGCGTGTTCGGGCCGATGACCGCCGGGCGATCCAAGTTGCACTGACAGACAAAGGCAGACGAATGAAAGGGCGGATTGCGGATCGCATGACCGACTGCGAAAGCCGTATCTGCGACCGTCTGGACCATTCCGACCTCCGGCAGGTCAGGACGGCGCTGGAACGCCTGGAGGCGGTCCTGTGAGAAGCCCGTTCAATCGAACTTCAAGGAGAATGGCGATGCACAGAGCGATGCTGATTCAATTGGCGTTGGGGTTGCTGATCGGCGGCGGCCTGGGGGCGATGATGGGCTATTTCGGAAAGTGTTCCAGCGGGGCCTGTCCTCTGACGGCCAACCCGTATCGCGGCGGGTTCATCGGGGCGTTGATCGGGGGCATGCTGGCGTTCTCGGGCGTCTCCTCGCGGGCGAATCCCGAAGGCAAGGAAGCGGGCTATGCCGCCGTGCAGATCGAAAATGCAGCGGATTTTGACCGCTTGGTCCTCAAGGCCGAGCGGCCGGTGATGGTCGATTTCTACTCGAACGGTTGCCCGCCGTGCCGCAGGCTGGCCCCCATTGTGGAAGAACTTGCCGAGGTGTATCAGGGCCGCGCTG
>JAAYBA010000347.1 GCA_012719085.1 Planctomycetota bacterium | reverse complement strand
TTCAACGGAACCTACTTCTCGCATCCGAAGGCCGACAGCGGGTTCACCCTCTCCAGCGCCGACGAAGACATCCGGCGGTTCTGGATCGAGCATGGAATCTGCTGCCGCAAGGTCGGAGCCTACATCGGCAAGGAACTGGGCACACCCTGTGTGACCAACGTCTGGATTCCCGATGGATCCAAGGATATCCCAATCGACCGTCTGGCCCCCCGGCAGCGTCTGGCCGACTCGCTCGACGAGATCTTCGCCGAGAAGATCGATCCGGCGATCCACCTCGACGCCGTCGAATCCAAGCTCTTCGGCATCGGCGCCGAGAGCTACACGGTGGGCTCCCACGAATTCTACATGGGCTATGCGACATCGCGACAGATCCTGCTGTGCCTGGACGCGGGCCACTTTCACCCCACCGAAGTCATCTCGGACAAGATCTCGTCCGTGCTGATGTTCGTGCCCCAGTTGCTGCTGCACGTCAGCCGGCCGGTCCGGTGGGACAGCGATCACGTGGTCATCCTCGACGACGAGTTGCGGGCCATCGCCCAGGAGTTGGTGCGCAGTGGCAAGCTCGACAAGGTGCACATCGGCCTGGACTTCTTCGACGCCAGCATCAACCGCATCGCCGCATGGGTCATCGGCACGCGCTGCATGATCAAGGCCCTGCTGATCGCCCTGCTCGAACCGACCGACCGGCTGCATCGCGCCGAGGCCGACGGCGACTTCACCAGCCGCCTAGCCATGCTCGAGGAGTTGAAGACATTGCCCTACGGCGCGGTCTGGGACTACTATTGTGCCAAATCCGAGGTGCCGGTCGGCCCCACCTGGCTGGCCGACGCCAAGGCCTATGAAAAGAACGTGCTCGCCAAACGAGCGTAGCGGATCACGCAAACTGCGGGAAGGGACAAACGCATGAGCGAAGAACGGCAGTCGCAGCAGACGCAGGCGGGAGATGAATTCGAGCGAGAGCCGGTGCCGAGGAGCGCCCTGCTCGGCTTCAAGAGTTTCGTCGGCATGTACGCGGGCGAGCATTGCGCCGGGACTGAACTGACGCTTGGGCCGCTGTTCGTCGCCGCCGGCGTCAGCGCGTTCGACCTGGTGGTCGGTCTGCTCCTCGGCAACGCCTTGGCCGTGTTGAGCTGGATGTTCATGTGCGCGCCGATCGCCACGCGGGCGCGGCTGACGCTCTACTATCAACTGGAGAAGATCTGCGGCCGCAAACTGGTGACGCTCTACAACCTGGCCAACGGCGTGATGTTCTGCTTCCTGGCCGGCGCGATGGTCACCGTCTCGGCCACAGCGCTCGGCGTCTGGTTCAAGTTTCAGATGCCCGAGTTGAGTGACCGATACCCCAACAGCCTGGGGTGGGTCGTTGCCGTGGCCATCGTCGGCGGACTGATCGCCATCGTCGCCGCCTACGGCTACAAGACCGTCTCGAAGTTCGCCAACATCGCCGCTCCCTGGATGGTTCTGGTCTTCCTGGCCTTTGGCCTCGTCGGACTGCGTCAGTTCATCGACGTCAGCGGCATGGAAATCAACTCGGCGGGCGATCTATGGACATTGGTCTCCCAGAAAATCTGGACGGGAGGCGCACCGAAGGAAGGCCAGGTGAAGTTCACGTTCTGGCACGTCACCTTCTTCGCCTGGTTCTGCAATATGGCGATGCACATTGGCATGAGCGACCTGTCGGTGTTCCGCTTCGCCCGCAAGAGCTGGTATGCGGTCGCCTCGGCTTCCGGCATGTACGTCGGTCACTTCATGGCCTGGATGAGCGCCGCCAGCCTGTATGCCTATCAGCTTCACCTGGACCCCAACGACACGGCGGTCCTGCCCGGCCCGCTGGCCTATCGCGCCGCCGGCATCGCGGGGCTGATTTGCGTGATCATCGCCGGCTGGACGACCGCCAATCCGACCATCTATCGGGCCGGCCTGGCCTTCCAGGCCCTGGCGCCGAACTCCTCGCGTTTCAAGGTGACCCTGATCACCGGCGCCATCGCCACGATCGCGGGCATGTTCCCGGCCATCGCAATGAAGCTGCTCGATTTCGTCGCCCTCTACGGCCTGATCCTCATGCCGATGGGCGCGGTGATCTTCGTCGATTTCTGGCTGATCCGCAAATTCGGCATGGAAAGCTCGTACGCCGAAAAGAGTGGGCGCGTCTTCAACTGGGCCGCCGGCTTGGCCTGGGGTGTCACCCTGGTGACGGCCTTCCTGCTCGTCAAGTACGGCGACATCCAGATCTACTTCGTCTCCCTGCCCGGCTGGTTTGTCGCAGCGATTCTGTATATCGTCCTGAGCAAATTCTATCAGAAGAAAATCCGCCCCGCGGCGGCTTGAGGAACAGGAGAAATCACCATGCGTTTGATTTTGAGAATCGTCTCACTGTTGTCGTTGATCGCGTTGATTCTGCCCTCGATCCTCTTCCTGGCCGGTCGGATGGAACTGGATCGGGTCAAGTGGTTCATGCTGGTGGCCACCATCGTCTGGTTCATCACCGCCACTCCTGTGATGTGGAAGGAACCGAGCAACGCCGAGAAGGACGAAGTTCTCGTTCCCTGACTTGCAGACCGGAGGCGCGTTCGATGGAATCGCGAAGAGAGTTTCTGCGTCGCCTCGGCGTCGGCGCCGTCGGTATTGCTTTGGGCGGCTGTGTCGCGCGGCCGACCAGCGCACAAAGACGTCCGCCGAACGTCGTCTTTGTTCTGCTGGACGATATGGGCTGGTCCGATCCGGCCTGCTACGGCCATCCGTTCCACGAGACGCCCAACATCGACCACCTGGCCAGGCAAGGCATGCGATTCACCGACGCCTATGCGGCCTGTCCGGTCTGCTCGCCGACGCGGGCCAGCATCATGGCGGGCCAGTATCCCGCCCGCGTCGGGATCACCGACTTCATCCCGGGCCACTGGCGGCCCTACGAGAAGCTGCGCGTGCCGACGAACCGGACGCAGTATCTGCCGCTTGAGATCGTCACGATCGCCGAGGCCCTTCGAGCCGCCGGCTATGCCACAGGCCACGTCGGCAAGTGGCACCTGGGTGGGGCTGACCACGAGCCCCAGATGCAGGGCTTTGATCTCGTTCGTCTCGCCGGACAGAATCGCACCGACAAGCAGGTCACTGCGTTCACCGACAGCGCTATCGAGTTCATCGAGGCCAACGTCGAAAGGCCCTTCTTCCTGCATCTGTCCCACCACAGCGTCCACATCCCGCTCGAAGCCCCCGCCGATCTCGTGACCAAGTATGAAAACAAGCCGAAGCCGACCACAGGCGTCAACAACCCCGTGTACGCCGCGATGGTCGAACACGTGGACTACAACATCGGGCGGGTGCTGGCCAGGCTCGACGAACTGGATCTGTCCGACAACACCCTCGTGATCTTCTTCTCCGACAATGGCGGCCTGCGCCAGATGTACACGGGCGAAGGCCCGATCGTGACAACCAACGCCCCACTGCGAAGTGAGAAAGGCACGCTGTACGAAGGGGGTATTCGCGTGCCGCTGATCGTGCGCTGGCCCGGCGTGGTCCGGCCGAGACGTGTATGCGCGACGCCGGTGACGAGCGTGGACTTCTACCCGACCCTGCTGGAGATCGCCGGCGCCGAAAGACCGGCCGGACAGGTGCTCGACGGCCGGAGCCTGCTCCCCCTGCTGCAACAGACAGGCCGATTCGAGAACCGCGCCCTCTACTGGCACTACCCGCACTACCACCATTCGACGCCCGCCGGCGCGATCCGCGAAGG
>JAAYBA010000346.1 GCA_012719085.1 Planctomycetota bacterium | reverse complement strand
TCGTGAAATCGTCCATCTGAGGTTCGCCGCGGACCTGAGCTATGACCAGATCGCCCAGATGCTCGGCGTGCCGGTCGGGACGGTCCGCTCGCGGCTGCACCGCGCACTGAAGGCCATACGAGAGCAGCTGGAGGAACACGAGAATGGAACGTGAAACGATCGAACGGCTCGCTATGGACCGCATGCTGGGCGAGCTGAATGAAGATGCCGCGACGTTGTTCGAGGCCTATCTGGCCGAACACGCCGAAGCGAGGCAGTGGGCCGAACCCATGATGCAGGTGTGCACGCGAACGCGCGACGCCATCGCGCAGAAGACGCAGCCGGCCGATACGGTCGCGCGGCCCGCGTCGGTCCGCCTGCCCTGGATCGACCGGCGCACGCTCGCTCGCTGGGCAGCGGTGATCGCGATCGCCGCCGGTCTTGGAGTCGCCATCGGCCGCCGGTCCACGCCGTCGCCGACGCAGAAACACGAGACGGTCATCGTCCGGGCCGCTCCGCGCGAGGCCGGCCCGGAAGGCTGGCGGCGGGTCCTGAGCGAATCGGAGCAAGGGTTCTGGCAGACCAAGGCCGTCGCCATGCGGCAATCGCAACCACGCGAAATCCCCCCCTCGACCGAACCTGGGTTGGGCCTGTGGGATCGATACCGGCAGTTCAGAAAGGAGCGGAGCCATGAAGAGATCCATCAGAAGCTATAGCCTGTTCGTTTTGTGCTGCATCCTGACGTTGCTGGTGGGCTGCTTCCCCGAGGATTCGCTCGAGTGGTCGCGCGATGGCTCGTGGGGCCTGCTGCGCACCGGCGCCGAGCTGTTCATCGTCGAGGGAACCTCCGGCACACTGACGCCGATCGCACTCGACGGTGAGGCAGGTCCGATGCCGGACATTTCGTCCGATGGAGGACGCATCGCGTACGTAGAGATGCGGCCCTGCTCGACGGTGGAAGAAGGCCTGAAGCTGTTTCCGGCAAATGTGGCCGAGATGATCCGCCGGGATGCGCGACGGCTGCGTGAAAAGCTGTACGCCGGCGAGGTGCTGCCGACCGACCTGCCTGGCGGCGACGGCAGCAAGCTCGGCTCCGAGGAGTCTTACGATGGCTGGGTGGTGCGTGCGATGTGCGAAGACCCCAACGCATCGCTTGTGGCCCGGCTGGGGCAGGAGAAGCTCGACGAATGTCGGGAACGTGAGATCGAATACAGCCGCCTGATCGTGGCCGACCGGACCGAGCCCGGACGCAGCACGACCGTCATGACGATGCCCACGACGATGCTTCGGCCCCGGCTCTCGCCTGACGGACGCATGGTCGCCTTCCTGATGCCAACACCGCAGGATGACGACAACGCCGTCTTGATCGTCACGACGACCGATGGAAAAGCCGACGCCATCGAAGTGGCCTCCGGCGTCGGATTTGGCTACGACTGGCGGCCCGACAGCAGAGCCATTGCCTACGTCAAGCAGGATGGCGACCCGATCCTCGGCGCGATCGAGGAGAGAGTGCTCGTCGCGGAGGACGGCGCTATCCCCGCCGAGCCCACGAATCCGACAGCGGAGAAGACGGTCTGCACGCGCCGGTCTGCCGGAGCGACCAAGCAGTTCGCAGGGACCCTGTTTCAACCCTACATGAGCATCGTATATGGACCCGAAGGCCGCGTCCTGTTCTCCAGCGCGACGGTCACCATTCCCACGTCGGACCTGGACGAGCCCAGGACTTCGTTGTTCTGCTACGACCGTCTGACGGGAACGGTGACGGACATCCTGCCGGCGGCTCTCCGCAACCAGGCGAGCGAGAGCATCCACTACTTCCGCCTCTCGCCTGACGGCAGACGCCTTCTGGCGCCGCTGGAGTCCAACCGTTTCGCGATCTGTGAATTGGGTTCAAAGCAAGTGCAGTATCCTCTCAGCGTCGAGGAAGGGTTCGGTGACGACGACATACCCGATTTCCTGCCTTCCTGGAAGGGCAACGACCGCGTCACGTGCCTGGTCCCTGAGACGAGTCACTTCCTGACCGGGCCCGACGGCAAACCCCACCATCGCAGAGAGATCGTCGTCATCGACACCAACGGGCAGTTGCTCGAGGTCCTCAGCAAAGACTGGCCCGATGCGGCGATCCCCGGAGCTTCGCAGACTACTGACCGATCGCGCCTCTGAGCAGGTCGATGGGTATCGAGGCGGGCAGGAGCCTCTGGGCGGCATCGATGGCCGCCTTCGCCTCCGTGGGTCGATCCATCTGATAGTAGATGTAGGCCATCAGGAATTGGATCTGCGGGCCACCGTCGGCTTCGATGAGCCGGTCGAGTTCGTTGAAGTGGGCGATGAACGCATCGGGACCGCCGACGAGCTGGATCAGGTCGGTCCGTTGGAGGACATACGGCACGTCCAGTTCGACGGCTTTGGCAACCGACAGGGCGCTGTCGAGATACTGCCCGGCCGCCAGAAGGGCATGGCCTTTGCCCAAATACGCCCGCACATCGTGCGGGCGGTAGGCCGTGGCCAGGGTGAAGGCCTCGGAGGCCCGATGATAGTCGCGCCGCTGCATGAGTCGATAGCCCTCTTGAAGGTGGCGATCGAACAGCTTCGCGGCAGGCGAGTCGTCGTTCACAGACGCCGATGGCGGCGCGACACGCCCCAGCGTCGGCGTCGAGGCGGCCTGCGACGGCGCTGTGCTGCGGGCCTGTTCCAGAACGCGGTCGGCACTCGGCAGGTCTTCGCGACGGAACGCCTGAGTCTGGGTGGAGGTCGCCGGACGATTCAGAAGAGCGCTCGCTGCATCGAAGGCGCGGGCCGTCTCATTGGCACGCGTTACGGCGGGCAGTTCGTTGAGGCTGCGGGTCGCGCCCACTCCGGCCGTTCCGCGCGTTCGCGGCGTAACGAGGGCGTCGATGGACAAGGGCGCACCGGCGGGCGTTTGCGCATCGTCCTGCTCTTCGTAGAGCCGCAGTCGTGGCGAAGCGACGGGCGTTTCAAGCGGGATCGTAGCATCGCTGTCGGTCGGCCGCGCATCGTTCTGTTGGCCTGCCGGATCGGTCAATCCCATCGTGGCCGACAGCAGCCGGGCCGTCTCCTGCAGGAGTTCGTCGCGCCGTGCGGTTTCGGAGCCGCCTGCCGGCTGGCCGATCTGCGGCTCCGCGTACGGCAGGGGCGGGCGCTGCGACACCGAAGACCCGGAAGGCTCCTCGCCGGCCGCAAGACTGCGCTCCAACTGCGCCAATTCGGCTTTGACACGGGCCAGCCGTTCCTGCAATTGCGCCATCTGCCGATCGTACTCTTCTCTCGTCGCCGGTCCATCGGGCGACGACGAGGTCTGCCACCCCAGCGCGAGATCGCCAACCGGCGACGCCGATGACGACGACGGCAAAGACGACGCGACGCTGTCGGGTGGCAGTTTCAGATCCGATCCCAGCGTATACTGGGACGGCGAGAGTCCGTCGGCATACGTCGTTCCCAGGCCGCGACCGAGAGCACCGCCTGTCGGAGTCGCCACCGTGCCGGTCTGCGAATAGAACGGACTGGATGCGCCCGCCGGATCAGCAGACGTCGCCGATGGCGTCGTGCGACGCAGGAACGGGTCGATGGAGGTCGAGCCGAGCGGGGCGTCGATGCTCGTCAGCGGACGGTAGGGAACGGAGCCCTGGAAGTGTTTGCCCCCGGCGACATTGCCCGTCACGATCAGCGCGCTGCTGTTGTCGATGGGATTGGGCGTGGCGACCGTGCCATTCTCGTAACTGCTCAGTGGGGTCGTCGCCGAGCGGGCCGCACTCGGGGCCGACGGAACGCCGTAACTGCCGGGACGAGTGCCCGACGAGAACGACGTCACCGCGCAGACGACCACCAGCGTCACGACCCAGGCGACGATCTTGCGACGGCGCAGCCGCCGTTCGGCATCCGTTTGTCCTGTCGATGGAGTAGCTCTCATCATGTCACCTCGACGTTGAGAGCAGGCATGGCATAGGGCGGACGCGACCGTTGCACCGCCCGTCAGGGTCTCTGATACCTGGGCCGCTCGGCCCAGCCCAGCTTCGAGGCCAGCGTCTGCCACGGGGTCCGCAACGGGTTGTTCACCACGAGGAAGCTGCTCGCTTCGCGGGCGACCCGCACGACGTCGTCGGTAGCCAGGGTTCGGGAGACCTGGCCGTCGATCGAGACGGTCGTGCCTTCGTTGATCCGGGTGCAACGGACCTCGACCCGGCTGCGGGCGTCGATCACAATCGGACGGAAGCTCAACGAATGGGGACAGATGGGCGTGATGACCATCGCCTCCATCGAGGCCGCCAGGATCGGTCCGCCGGCCGAGAGGTTATAGGCCGTCGAGCCGGTCGGCGTCGAGACGATCAGGCCGTCGCTGACGCACGTGGCCACGGGCTGGCCGTCCACGGCGATCTCCAGCTCGATCATCCGAAAAGGCGGACCCGCTGTGATGAACACCTCGTTGACCGCCGGCGAGCGGAACTTCTCCCGACCGCCCTGCGCGGTCTCGGAGACCCAACAGCCCAGCAGCATCCGCCGCTCAATGGGCGCCTTGCCTGCAACAACATTGTCAAAGAATTCCTTCAGCTCATTGACGCTGAATTCGGCAAGGTATCCGAGCTTCCCGAGGTTGACCCCGATGACCGGCACGTGAGCCTGACTGAGGTCTCTGGCCGCCGAGATGATGCTGCCGTCGCCGCCGAAGACGATGGCGAAATCGCTTTCGTGCAGGACGTCGGCCGTGCACTTCTCGATGTAACAACTGGCGACGATTTCGGCCTTGCCCCGGAGAAACCGGGTGAAATCCTCGATGGCCTCGGCGACCGGCCCCTTGGCGGGGTCGCCGAAGATGACCAGTTTCGGCAGGGTCGTTCGCTGACTCATTTCTCTTTGCGTTTGCCGCCTCGGTCGTTCAGCATTTCCTTTGCCGCATTGACAATGTCATCGGCCGTCACGCCGACCTGCATGAGCTGCGCTCGGCGAGAATCGTGTCCGATAAACCGTCGAGGCGCCGCCAGGACGCGAATGCGGGCGGCGTCGAGGCCCATTTCGGCTGCCCGTTCGAGGACGGCCGAACCGAATCCGCACGCGGCATGATGATCCTCGACCGTGATCAGGCCCTTTCTCCCGGACAGACCCGTCAGAATCGTCTCGTCGACCGGTGTGGCGAACCGCGCGTTGACGACGTCGGCGGCGATCCCGTCGTCGTCCAAAAGCTGGGCGGCCTTGAGCGCCTCGGACAACAGCGTCCCATAACTGGCAATCGTCAGGACCGGCTTGCGGGCGTGCCTGGCCACAACGCTCCTGCCCAATTCGAACGGCGCATCGGACGCGGGGCAAACCGAGTCGTCCGCGGGGACCGCGTCCTTGGGATACCGAATCACCACCGGCTGGCTCTGCGACAGGGCGAACTCCAGCGCACGCTTCATCTCGATCGCGTCGGCCGGCGCGACGAGAATCATGTTCGGCATCATCCGCATGTAGCCGATGTCCATCAGTCCATGATGCGTCGGCCCGTCGGAGCCGACGAGGCCCGCCCGATCCACACAGAACACCACGGGCAGGTTCTGCAGGGCCACTTCCTGGAAGATGTGGTCGAACCCGCGCTGGAGGAAGGTCGAGTAGATGCAGACCACCGGGCGCAGCCCGGCCTTGGCGATGCCCGCGGCGATGTCCACTGCCGCGCTCTCGGCGATACCCACGTCGTAGAACCGCTCGGGGTGCTTGGCGCGAAAAGCGACCAGGCCCGTGCCGTCGCACATGGCCGAGGTGATCGCCACAATGCGATGGTCGCGCTCGGCCAACTCGGTCAGGGCCTCTCCGAAGGCCTCGGTAAAGCTCTTCTGCTCGCTTTCCGGGGCGGCCTCGACGCAATTGCCGTTGATCTTGAAGGGCCCCGTCGAGTGGAATCGGGTGGGCCCCTCGTCGGCCGGGTTGAAGCCCTTGCCCTTCTTGCTGTAGACGTGCAGCAAGACGGGGTGATTGACCTCCTTGAGCGCCTCGAAGAGCTGCACGAGCGACTCGATGTCGTGCCCATCGACGGGCCCGAAGTACGGCACGTTGAGGCTCTCGAACAACTGGCTGGGCGGCAGGACCATACGGATGCTCTTCTTGATCTTCTCGACCGCCTCTTCCACGCCGCGACCGATGCCTGGAACGTGTTCGAGGATGTTCCGCGTTGTCCGTCGGAGGTCTTCGTACGTGTGGCTCAGGCGGAACCGTGAGAAATACTTGGCGACGGCGCCGACGGTGACGTCGATGGCCATGCTGTTGTCGTTGAGCACGACGAGAAGCTGGCGTTTGACCAGGCCGAGGTTGTTGAGCCCCTCGAAGGAGGTCCCATTGACGATGCTGGCGTCGCCGACGAAGGCGACGATCTTCGGCGCGGGCGCCTCGGCCTTGCGCCGGACACCCTCGGCGGCCGTCGTTGCCGGCCCGGTCTTCAGTTGCTCTCCGAGGGCCATGCCGACGGCGGTGGTGACCGACGTACCGGCGTGCCCAACGGCAAACTGGTCGTATTCGCTCTCGGCGGGATTGGGGAACCCGCTGATCCCGCCGATCTGGCGCAACCGCTCGAACCCCGCCTTGCGGCCCGTAACGATCTTATGGGTATAGCACTGATGCCCCACGTCCCACAGGAGTTTGTCCTGCTTGAAGTCGAAGACATAGTGCAGCGCGAGGGTCATCTCGACGGCGCCGAGATTGCTGGCCAGATGGCCGCCCGTTTGGCTGATCGAACGCAACATGAACTGGCGAATCTCTTCCGCCAGCGTCTCCAACTCCGACATCGACAACTTCTTCAGGTCGGCCGGGCTGTTGATCGTCTCCAACAGACTGCTCATAAAGGAAATCACCCCAATGAAGATATCAGTGCCCACATTCTAATCGAAAGCGCCCCGGCGTGCAGCCAAATCGCAGTTTCAGCGAAAAAAAGCCGACGTGCGCTCCAACGCCCCACCGCAAACCGCAAGGGCGCGGGCCGGGATCAGTCGAAATGGTACCCGCATGTGTCCGCGGTGATCAGCTCCGACTCGGTGCGCGGGTACTTGCGGCAATTCAGGGGCCGGAAGGGGTAGACCGAACAGTAAATCTTGCCGTCGTCGTTGGTCTTGATGAACGGGCAAGGATTGGGCAGCTTGCAGCAGGCGCCGCAATGGACGCATTGGCCTTTCCGCCGCTTCGAAACGGGCAGAACCGATGTGAACGTCCTCTTGAGCTTGGCGCCCCAGGTATTTCTCTTCTCATCAGGCATGGATCGAATCCTGAAAGTTTTCTTAGGCTTACGAAAGCCCGAGCTACGGGTTCGAGCCGCATGCGTCGGACGGCTCCGCGTGGGATGCGAGCCGGCGCTCAACGAGCGATGCCGTCTTCAAGGTCCATGAGGATCGCCTGGGCCTTGACCACCTTGTTGCCGTGCGGGCCCTGCCAATGGATCTCCTCGTTGCGCTGAAGCAGGGCCTCGACCTTCTTGCAGGCCACCAGAACGGTGGCGTGGTTCTTGTTGCCCATCGCCCGACCCACCTCCGACGACGACATCTTCGTGTGTTTGCGGGTCAGGTACATGCTGAAGTGCCGCGCCAGCGAGACGGTGCGATCCTTCTTGGCCGAGTGGAGGTTGGCGGGCGTCGTACCGAAGTAGGCGGCCACCGTGCTCTCGATGTCGCTGACGTGGACGATCGGATCGCATCGCTCGATGTGCTCGGCCAGCACGCTCTGAGCCATCGCCAGAGTGATCTTCTCGTTCTGAAGGGCGGCATAAGCCACCAGCTTCAGCAGGGCGCCTTCAAGCTCGCGCACGTTGGTGCGCACCCGCTCGGCTACGAACCGCACGACACTCTCAGACATCTGGCCGCCGCTGGCGGCCTTTCCGTCGCCGAATGCGCCGGTGACCATCCGTTCGGCGAACTGCCGACAGATCGCACAACGGGTGGAAAAGTCCGGCGGATCGATCTTCACCACCATGCCCGAGACGAAACGGTTGACCAGCTTCTCCGACAACTGCCCGATCATCTTCGGATGAGCGTCGGAGACCAGGATCACCTGCTTGCCCGCCAGATTGATCGTGTTGAAGGTATGCAGGAATTCCTCCTGGGTCGAAGGCTTGCTGGCCAGAAAGTGCACGTCGTCGATCGCCAGCAAATCGGTCTTTCTCATGCGGTCCCGGAACGCTTCGAGTTTCTTCGTCTTCAGGGCGAACACGAACTGGTTGGCGAACTCCTCGGCGGACAGATAGAGCCAGTTGGTCTGCGGCCGGACATCGCTGACCCCGTTGCAGATGCCCTGGAGCAGGTGCGTCTTGCCGACGCCGTACCCGCCGTGGATGAACAGGGGATTGAACGGACTCTGCTGCTCGCGAACGACCGCCTTGGCCGCACTGTAGGCCAGTTCGTTCGTCGGACCCACGACGAAGGTGTCGAGCGAAAGCTTCAGTCCCCTGGGCGAACCCGATATGGCCGGTGTCCCCGACGACCCGCTGGCCCTCTGGGGGCCTGCCGCCGGCGGCTCGACAACCGAGGGACGACGCTTTTCCGAGAGATCCGAATCGACGGCAAACGCAATCGTCGGATGGCCGCCGGTGGCCGCCTGGGCAGCCGCCTTGATGTCCCGCAGGAAGTGACTCTCGAGCCAGTTGGCCATGAAAGGATTCGGCACACCAATCTTGAGGTAGCCCTCGGCCAACGTGAACCGCGCACAATTCTGAAACCAGATCTTGTATTTCTGGGGACCGATGCGTCCCATGAGAGCTTCAGCAATGGCGTCAGCACCGGGTCCCGCCGTGCGGGAACCCTCATCCATGATCGTGCCCTGCATCGAGATCTCCCTATCAGCACTGATAATCAGGCTGTTATCAAGCACATCTTCACATTTCACAAGAGGGTCCAACCCTCCAACAGAAATCGAACAACAGAGTACCTATTATTTCGCCGTCCGCTCTCAAATCAATGCCGTTTGGACCGCTTTCTTTTCCACGAAGCACAGAGGCTGAGACTCACTGGCTTTGCGCGCGAAAAATTTTAGTTGTCAACACGTTTTGCACGACGCAAAACCGCATTGTGGAAAACCTGTGCATTGACCTGCTCGTCGGCGCTTCTCCCGATTCGGATGTGTGCTTTCAGCACTGAAATCGCGGATTCGTCGGACGCCGTGTGGGTCGTCGCGTATCACAACGCCGCGTGGCGGGACCGGCGGGCGGCATTGGCGATGCGTCTTGAAGAGACGCAAACAGTCATGCCGTGACAAGCTGTGCCGTCAAAGGCGGGGGCAACGGAGCGGTCCGGCGTGCGCGACCTCGACGGCGCGGTGCGCGCCGTCCGGACAGGACACGGCGCGACACCGGCGCTCGAGTTTCCGGCCGATGGCCGGATGGAGCCGCAAACACAAACGGCAGGGATGCAGAGATACGTAACGCGACGGCGAAAAAGCAGGCAACCGATCGTGCGGCGCCTACTCCTCCTCTTTCGGCTCTTCTTCGGTTTGTTCGGCAACAACCACCACGTTCACGGTCGCCGTGACATCATCGCCGAACTTGAGCGTGACGCTGTGTGCGCCGACCTGCTTGATGTGCTCGGGCAGCCGCACGACCTCGTCGGCCACCATGAACCCCTGCTCGCGCAGGTTGGCCGCGATCATTCGGTCGGTGATCGATCCGAACAGCACGCCGTGCTCGTTCGCCTTGGCCGCCAGCACCGCCTCGGCGCCATTGACCGCCTCGGCCGCCGCAGCAAGACGCTTGCGCTCCTTGAGCCGCTCCTCGGCGCGTTCGGCCTTGGCCTTGGCGATCGCGCGGATGTTGCCCTCGGTGGCGACTTTTGCCAAGCCCTGCGGCAACAAGTAGTTGCGCGCATACCCCTCGGTCACGTCGACGACGTCGCCGAGCCACCCCAGTCTCCTGATATCTTCGCAAAGCAAAACCTTCATCGTCTATTCCTCGCAACGTTTTCTCTTGAGGCCAGGGGCCCAGCTCCGGCGTGCCGGGCCGGGGCGCCAGGGCCGATCGGCTATGTGGAATACGGCAGCAGCGCCATGAACCGGGCCCGTTTGATCGCCCGCTTGGCCTTCCGCTGACACCCGGCGCAATTGCCGCTGCGCTTGCGCGAGTAGATCTTCCCGCGATTGGTCAGCAGCTTCTGGAGGGTGTCGATGTCCTTGTAGTCGATGTAGCTGATCCCGCCTCGGCAAAAGCGGCATTGGGTCTGATCGCGCGCCCCGGCGAAGCCCGGTCTTCTTCTTGGTCGTCTTTTCTGTTGTGGTCGTGGTGCCATCGTTTACCTCATCGCTAACAACATAAGCTGGTTTTGAATGTGCCTCTGTCAGAACGGTATTTCATCGTCGCCGACCTGGCCGTACGACCCCGCCGGCGAGGCGCTCTGGTCGCCGCCATAGCTCTGGTCGGCCCGGTCGGATCCACCTCCGCCTCCGCCCCCGCCCGTACCCGGCAGGAACTGGAAGTTCTCGACCGTGACTCGGAGCCGGCTCTTCTTGGTCCCATCCTGCGCGGTCCAGGAATCGTAGGTCAGCCGGCCTTCGAGAAAGATCGGCTTGCCCTTGCTGAAGAACTTGTTGATATTCTCGGCCATGCGTCCAAAGGCGCGGCAATCAACGAAACAGGTCTCATCCCGCTGGCCGCCGTCCTGGGCCGTCCATTTGCGATTCGTCGCGACGCCGAAATCGACCACTGCAGTCTGACTCGGCGTGTAGGAAAGCTGCGGGTCACGCGTCAGGTTCCCCATCAGCAGCACTTTGTTGAAGCTGGCCATAGTCCACTTCTCCGTCGAATGTCCTGCGCGGCAGGGATTCCGTCATCCGCCCGTCACGTCGCCGGATCGGCGTACCGCCGCGGGCCCGATGGCGGGTTGTCACTCTGCCGCTTCGTCCGTGTTGTCGCCGCCGTCCTCGACGGCCGTATCCACCTCGGCGGCGGGCGCCGGAGTCGGCGCTCGTCTGGCGCCTTCCGACGTCTCGGCGCTCTCCGGCGCATCCAGCGACGGGGCCGGCTCGCCCGTGATGTCGCGCTCGATCATCTCGGCCGGACGTTTCTCCGTCGTCAGGATCAGGGCACGCATGACCTTCTCCGACAGCAGAACGTCCTTCTCGATCCCCGAGATCCGACGACCGTCGACGTTGAAGTAGCAGAGAATGTACGTGCCTCGTGATTTGTGGTCGATGTCGTAGGTGAGTTTGCGCTCCTGCCATTTCCGCATCGAGACCACCTCGGCATCCGCGCGCTGCAGGATGGTGTTGATCACGGAGAGCGTGCCCTCCCAATCCGCCGCCGCCTGGGCGGAATCGACCAAGAACATCCCTTCATATAACCGCTTTGTTCCCGTTTCCAAACCTGTTACCTCCCGATCACAATCAGCAATCTCAGAAATCCAAGCTCTATTGCCATCACGCCGGCCGGCGCGTTCGATCACGCCGGACCGCTGTTGAACTCATTCATCGTCCTGTCGATTCCGGATTCGAGCCAGCACAGCACCGCGTCGCGCGTCCGGACGATTGCCTCGTTGAGCAAGGGCCGCTCGTCTTCCGGCGGCCGGCCCAGCACGTAATCGACCGCCACGGCGCCCGGACAGTCGCCGATACCGACCCGAAAGCGGGCAAACTCGTCGCTGCCCAGCCTGGCGATGATGTCCGCCAGTCCGTTGTGCCCGCCAGCCGAACCCTTCGCCCGGACGCGAATCCGTCCCGGCGCCAGCGCCAAGTCGTCCGTAATCACAATCAGGTCCTCCAGGGCAAGCTTGTAGAACCCGACCGCCGTGGCGACCGCCTGACCGCTGCGATTCATATACTGCCACGGCTTCATCAACATGACCTTTCGATCGCGATACCAGCCTTCACCGACCCGCGCGCCGAACTTCTGCTGCTTGACCGGAATTCCCAGCGCCGCGTCCAGGGCCTCGATCACCTTGAACCCCAGATTGTGGCGCGTTTCGGCGTATTCCGGCCCCGGGTTGCCCAGGCCGACTACCAGTTTCAGATCAGCCATCGGTTCCCGTCCAACCCCTCGCCCACCACGCTATTGCTCGGTCCCTTCCCCGGACGGCTCCTTCTCGCCGATGACCTCCGGCGCGGCCGGAGCCTCTTCCTCGAGCTGCTCGGTCGACTTGGCCGCCGCCACGACGTGGCAGGCCGCCAGCAGCGTCTCCGGCGCGCTGACCAGGGCCACGCCGTCCGGCAACGTCACGTCGCCGGCATGGATCGCCTGGCCGACGTCCAGCTCCTTGACCGACACGACAATCACCTCGGGGATATTCGTCACCATGCACTCGACTTCGATGTGGTCGGCGTGCTCTTCGACGATGCCGCCTTCGTGCGTCCCCTGGGCGGTCCCCTTCAACTCGATCGGCACGCTCACGCGGACGGTCTCCGTCACATCGACGCGCATCAGATCGATATGCACGATGTCCCGACCCAGGTGGTCGTACTGCAACTCCTTGATCATCATCTTCTGGGCCTTGCCGCCGACCTTGACGTCCAACACCCGGTGGCCGTGGTGCAGCCCTTCGATGAAATCATGCGCGTCCAGCGAAATCGCCACCGGGTCCTGCTTGTGGCCGTAGACGATCGCCGGGATCTGGCCCTGCCGGCGGGCGCGGGCGGCCGCCTTCGAACCGGTGCGCTCTCTGATCTGTGCTTCCAACAACAACGTCTTGTTCATAGTCTTTGCACCCGAAAAAACGAATTTCAGACAATCCTATTCGATCCCATCGTCCCGACAGCGCCCCTGCGTCCTACACATCCTTGACGAACAGACTGCTGACGGATTCATCTCTGTGAATTCTCTTGATCGCCTCGCCGAGCATGGACGCGGCGCTGAGCACTTTGATCCGACCGAACTTCTTGACCTCTTCCGTCAACGGAATCGTGTCGGTGACCACCACCTCATCCATCGGCGCCGCTTCCAGTCGTTTGAGCGCCTCCCCGGCGAACACCCCGTGCGTGGCGCCGACGTAGATCTTCTTGCATCCGCGCTGTTTGACCAGCTCGGCGGCGCTGCAGACCGTTCCGGCGGTCGCGATGATGTCGTCGCACATCAGGACGTTGCGGCCCTTCACGTCGCCGATCAGCTCGTCGGCCCGCACGCAGTCCCCGCTGACCCGCCTCTTGTGGACGATCGCCAGATCGCCGCCGAGGTGCGAAGCGTACCGTGCGGCCGTCTTGATATTGCCCACATCCGGCGAGACGACCGTCAGGTTGTCGATCTTCTTGTCGCGGAAGTAGCGGCTCAACACCAACTCCCCCGTCAGATGATCGACCGGGATGTCGAAAAAGCCCTGCAACTGATGCGCATGCAGGTCGATCGCCAGGACCCGAGCCGCCCCGGCCGTGGCCACGAGATTCGCCACCAGCTTCGCTGTGATCGGCACCCGGCCTTCGTCCTTGCGATCCTGGCGGGCGTAGCCGAAATACGGCACAACGGCGGTGATGCGCTTGGCGCTGGCCCGACGCAGACAATCCAGGTAGATCAACAGCTCGATCAGATGCTCATCCACCGGCTTGCACGTGGACTGCACCACAAAACAGTCGCGGCCTCGCACGTCGTCTTCGATTCGGATCAGCTTCTCACCATCGGGAAAGCGGCTGATCTTGGCGCCCCCGACAGGGATGCTGAGATACTTGCACACCGCTCCGGCCAGCGCCGGATTGCTGCTTCCCGAAAATATCTTCAGGCTGTCGTTCAGAAACATCGCTATGGGCCTTTCGGCGTAATGAATAACTCGTGCGGCCGGTTACCGCTGCTCCTTGTTCAGCTCGTTGACGTTGTCCTGCGATATGACGGTTCCGGCGCCGATATGCGCTCCGGGCGGCAGCACCAGCGGGGCGATCAGCACGGCGCCCGAACCGATGTAGCAGTCGTCACCCACGGTCGTCTGGCTGATCGTCTGACCATCGAAGTTCGCGGTGATCGAGCCGGCGCCGATATTGACGTTTCGCCCGATGACGGCGTCGCCGAGGTAGCTGTGATGTCGCGCCCGGACGCCGCCGGCCAGCGTCACGTCCTTGACCTCGGTGAAAACGCCCAAAACAACGTCGTCCTCGATCACCGTGTCGTCTCTCAGAAAGGCGAACGGGCCGATGCGACAGCCCCGGCCGATGCGGATGGGGCCGTGAATGTAGGTGAACGGCTCGATCACCGTGTCCTGGCCGATCTGCGCCCGGGCATCGATCCAGGTATTGTCCGGATCGACGATGGTCACCCCGCTCTCCATCATCTCCTGCTGAATACGCTGCTGCATGATCTTGCTGGCAACGCTGAGCTGGGCCCGACTGTTGACGCCCATCGCCTCTTCCGGGCGAACGGCGGTAATGGCCACGACCTTGTGGCCCGTCGCAATCAGCACCGACAGCGCATCGGTCAGGTAGTACTCCCCTTTGACGTTGTCCGGCTTGACCTGCTCCAGCGCCGCAAACAGCGCCTGGTTGTTGAAGAGGTAGTAGCTCGGGTTCACCTCGCAGATCGCCTTCTGGGCCGGCGAACAATCGCTGTCCTCGACGATGCCCTGGATGTTCCCGTAGGCGTCCCGGACGATGCGGCCGTAGCCGGTCGGGTCGTCCAGGACCGCCGTGGCCAACGTGGCCGCCGAGTGTTCGGCCTGGTGCTTGTCGATCAGCGTCTGGAGCGTCTTGGCACGGATCAGTGGTCCGTCGCCGCAAAGGACCAGGGTTTCGCCCTTGAAGTCCTTGATGTGCTCTTTGCAGCAGCCCACGGCATGGGCCGTACCCTTCTGCTCAGACTGCTCGACCCAGACAATATCGGACGCACCGCGGAACCGCTCCTGGACCTGATCGGCCCCGAAACCAACGACGACATAGATCTTCTCTACACCCACGCTTCGACACGCATCGAGGACGTAGGCCAACATGGGCCGGCCCGTCACTTCGTGCAGCACTTTGGGCAACTTGGTGTTCATCCGGCTGCTCACGCCAGCCGCCAACAAGATCGCCACTCTATCCGCCATGTGCCCTTTCCACAGCCATTGATGATGGTCTACTGATTATTGATGGTTCGCCGGTAGCAACAGGCTTATGGCCGAGTCATCAATCATCGATAATCCCTAATCAATTTCTTTATCTACCCGGCCAGGACTCGAACCTGGAATATGGGTACCAAAAACCCATGTGTTGCCGATTACACCACCGGGTAATCGAATTGATTATTGATGACGGATTACTGTTGTCGGTCCGGAGCGAGAGATGACCGGCGAATTATCAATAATGAATCATCAATAATCAATGCCCTGCGCTGTCACGGAGGCCGCTCGGGAGCAACCTGGTAAGACCTTGCCGGAGGCTTGAGCCAGCCATGCCGTGATGCTGCTGACCCCGATGACCGTCGATTGCGGTCCGACTTTACCCCTTGCGACAAGGCAACCGTAAAAGGAAGACTATACTGCATCGACCTGCTCGCTGCAACCTTTTTTGCCGTTTTCCACAGAAATCGGATCAGAGTCGCTGGATCTCGACTTGGATGCGGCGGCCGGCCTGGCGCCATGTCCGGCTGTCGATCCAGCCGTAGGCGCGGGCCGTGGCGACCTTCAGGGCCGTAGTCAGGGCCGCTCGGGCGTTTTCACGCGGGCCGTAGCCGGCCAGGAAGCCCGCCAGCAGGTAGTCGCCGCAGCCGACCGTATCGAGGACCCGGCCTCGGGTCGTTGTCCGGCCCGTCCAGACGCCGGTTCTCGTCACCAGAACGGCTCCCTTGCGGCCCCGACTGACGAGGATGGTCGGTACCTTTTCCAGCAGGACTCGGGTCATAGCCGCCAGCGCAACGGGGGTATCCCTGACCTCCGCACCAAGCAACTGGGCCAGCTCCTCGACGTTCGGGGCGATCAACCACGGCAGGCCCGCATCAACCAGACGCTCCAGGACCGGTCCATAGGTATCGGCAACGATTCGCGCCCCTTGCTTGTGGCACGTCTGTACCAGGGCGACACCGGCGTCGAGCAATTCGTCGGAAGGCATGGCCCCGGCGAAGACACAGATGTCGTTCTTGCCGACCGTCTTCGTCAGAGTCTCTTGAAGGCAAGCCAGCGAGGCCCGGGTGGCCAGGCGGCTGACCTGACGCAGGTGCATCTCGCGGCGACCCGTGGTGTCCACCACGGTGATGTTCTCTCGCGTCCGGCCTTGCGCGGCGGTCATTGCGGCATGCACGAGCGCGCTGCGGGCTCGCAGGGCGCTTCGCATCGCCTCGTAGTCGTCGCGGCCCCAAAGACCGGCCGCCACGTTCTCACAGCCCATCCAGGCCAGCGCCGACGAGACATTCATCGCCTTGCCCGCCGGGCGGACCACCCGCTCGTCGATCTGGGCATGGCAACCCCAGTCGAGCCCCCGCCCCCGGCAACAGACATCCCACGCCGGCGACAGGCCAATCGTGATGACGCGCCC
>JAAYBA010000345.1 GCA_012719085.1 Planctomycetota bacterium | reverse complement strand
CGCATCCGAATGCGAACATCGTGGGTCGCTCGGGATGGACCGAATGGCAGATTCCGATGAGCGAATTCGCCGGCGTGAATCCCAGCCGGGTGGACACGATGGTGATCGGTGTCGGCAATCGGACCAGTCCGAGCGCCGGCGGCACGGGCATCGTGTACATCGACGAAGTCGGTTTCGGGAAGCCGGCGACGACGGAATGATCTGATGTGGCCGTCTGAATGAGGGACGGCAGAAGAAGATCGCTTTGCGGGGCTCGTGTCCACTGGATGCGAGCCCCGTTGCATTGGGCGTTCGGCATGAGGGCCGCTCGGTGTCCCAAGCCTTCTCGATGACAGCGCAAAGAGAACGCCGGAGCGTCCAGTCATTGGGCCGCTCCGGCGTGAGTGCCTGGTAACCGCAACCGGGCGGATCAGTCCTTCAGTTCGCGAATCCAGATGTTGCGGTAGCGCACCGGATTGCCGTGGTCCTGGAGTTGGATCGGGCCCTTGTCGCCGTGTGGCTGATAGTCCGTGACAGCGTGTGGGTTGATCCAGTTGGTGCCGCCCGTCAGTTCGACGTGGTCATGAATCAGGACACCGTTGTGGAAGACGGTGAACGTGGCCTTTCGGGTGACGTTGCCGTTCTTGTCGAACATCGGACGGTGGTAGATGATGTCGTAGCTCTGCCACTCGCCGGGCTTGCGGCAGACGTTGACCAGCGGGACGGCCCGGCCGTAGAGCGCGCCGCACTGTCCGTCGGGATAGGTCTTATTCCCATAGGAGTCGAGGACCTGGATTTCGTACTGGCCCTGGAGGAAGACGCCGCTGTTGCCTCGGCCCTGTCCCGATCCGGAGGCCTGTTTCGGTGTAGCGAACTCGACGTGCAACTGACACGATCCGAACTGTTCCTTGGTCTGGATGTATCCGGCCCCCTTGACCGATTCCATGTATCCGTCGCCGGCGACCCACTTTGAGGAGTTGCCCTTCGTGTCAGTCCAGTTGGCCATGGAGGCAGCCGTTCCGTCGAAGAGTACGACCGCATCGGCGGGGGCGTTGCCGCAGCCTTCGCCCGGCGTAGCGATCGGCGGGGCCGGACGGGCCTCGTCGTGCACCTTCCATCGACCCGTCGGTGTGTCTACGTACTGGATCAACGGCGGCTTTTCCTGTCCCTCGGCGACTTCGACCTTGGCCGCGTCCTGCGTTGCACATCCGGCCAGCAGGCCCGACAATGCGACGACCATGCCCAACCCCAACATCCTGTTCATAGCGACTCCTTTCTACCTGTCTGTGACCCAATCCGACTCTCTGCGTTCCAGCTTCTGCAACGTGTGCCGGCCCGCTGTTATACCCCAATCGCTGTAAAGCGCCAAGGATCGCCTGGCTGTGGCGGTGACGGAGCGTCTTGCTCACCTGCCGGGCGCTCCACATGCGCCGAGAATGCCGAACTGATCGGCCGCCGGCTCGTGGTGGCCCTCAGCTTCTGAGTGCCTCGATGGCCTCGGAGACGCTGGCCCCGTGGTGGACCATTCGGCTCAGGGCCTGGATCATCTTGTCCGGATGCTCGTGCTGGAAGGCGTTGCGTCCGATGGACAGTCCTGCCGCGCCGGCGGCCAGTGCGCCTTCGACCATGCGGAAGATGTCCTCGTCGCTGTCCATCTTTGGTCCGCCGGCGATCACCACCGGAATGGGGCAACCCTGGACGACTTCGGAGAAGCTTTCGACGCTGCCGGTGTAAACGACCTTGACGATATCGGCCCCGAGTTCGGCCCCGATGCGGGCGGCCAGCTTGGCGTGCTCGACGTCGTATTCGTCGCGGACTTTCGGGCCCCGCGTGTAGACCATCGCCACCAGGGGCATCTGCCAGACCGTACATCGCTCGCTGACCAGGCCGAACTGGCGAAGCATGTCGCGGTCGGTTTCGGCGCCGATATTGACGTGGATCGAGACGGCGTCGGCCCCGAGCTTGATCGCCTCCTCGACCGTGCAGACCAGTTCTTTGGCGTTCGGGTCGGGGCTCAGCGCGGTGCCAGCCGAGAGGTGGACGATCAAGCCGACGTCCTGGCCGGTCCCGCGGTGGCCGGCGCGGACCATGCCCTTGTGCATGAGGATCGCATTGGCGCCGCCCCTGACGACCTTGCTGATGGTCGTTCGCATGTCGGCCAGGCCCTCGATCGGGCCGACCGTGACGCCGTGATCCATCGGGACGATGACGGTCCTTTGGGAATTGCGATCGATGATGCGTTCCAGTCGTATGGCCTTGCCGATCATGGCGGAGACTCCTGTCATTTCGGATTTCGGACCTCGATTCGCGGACGGAACCTGCGGCTGCACCGCATATGCTCATCCGCACCAGACTTGCG
>JAAYBA010000344.1 GCA_012719085.1 Planctomycetota bacterium | reverse complement strand
GGCGTGGCAGCCGTGGCAGATTCCGTTTGGCGATCTGGGCGGCGTCAATCTGGCCCGCATCAGCGAGATGACCATCGGCATCGGCAATCGCACCAGCCCGACCGCCGGCGGCGCCGGGACCATCTATATTGACGATATCGGCTTCGGCCGCCCCGTGGCGCCGTAGCCTTCCGGAAAGGCCGCTTGCTGGACTCGCAAGCCTTGCATGGGGCCTGTGTCCAGAAGAAGGAGGACTGCAATGCATCGAGGCGCTTTTAGAGCTCGTGACTCATGAGCCTGTGGCGACAATGAGGCGGAGGTTAACGAAGAATGAATCAGCGACACATATGTCCCTAACCTTCGCGTCTTAGAAGAGGGGCAAACGACCGATCGGATGTTTGTATGAATCGCAGTAGTCTGTCAACCCTGTTGAGGAATGGAGAAATGAAAAGAGCTATGCTTTTCCTGTCGGTGCTTGTCCTGGCTTTGGCCGGTACAGTGCAGGCGCAGAACACCTATGTATTGTTGGAGGAGGGTTTTGAGGGTCTGCCGCTCGGTCCGAACGTGGAGGAAGGAGTCAGCGGCGACGCCGTCTGGACGAATATTCCCCCGGCCGGCTGGTTCAGCGACAACAGCGATGTCCCGGGCGTGGGCGATCCCATTACGGACGGTGTGACCGAGTGGGCCGGCTGGGCCTTCGCCAACAAGGCGTGGTGGACCGAGACGGCAGGGGATCAGAATCGTTCTCAATTCACGCTGGGTCAGGGCACCGTAGCCATCGCTGATGGCGATGAATGGGACGACGCGGCGCATCCCGATGTGCCTTCTACGGGTACCTACGATGTCTGGCTTCACACGGCCCCCATCGACATATCCAATGCCAAGCCGGGTACGATTCAACTGAAGTTCGATTCGAGTTGGCGTCCGGAGTACGATGACGACTACCACCAGACGGCGAACATCAGGGTCTTTTTCGACGGCGGCGAACCGATCGAAATCCTCCGCTGGGAGTCCGATTCCGCCAGCCCGAACTTCAAGAATGACACCACCAACGAGACCATCACTCTTGATATCGCCAATCCCGCCGGCGCCCAGAGCATGGTGATCATCTTCGGCTATTTCGATGCGGGCAATGACTGGTGGTGGGCGATCGACAATATTCTCGTAACCGGCCAATGGAGCGGCATCCGCGCCTACAATCCGAGCCCCGCGACCGGGTCCGTCGAAGTGCCCGTGCGGACCACGCTGGGTTGGACGGCGGGGGAGTTCGTCGGCGGATTGTCGCCGAAGCACAGAATCATCCTCAGCGACGACGTCGATACCGTCACCGGCGGCACGGCGATTGTTGCCACCCAGGACGCCACGAGCTTTGATGCGACCGGATTGCTCCAGTACGAGACGACGTATTACTGGCGCGTCGATGAGGCCAACAGCGTTCGCGGCTGGGACGAGGGCGGCATCTGGAGGTTCACCACCGAGTCCTTGGCCTATGTGGTCGAGGGTATCGCAGTCACAACCAATGCGGCCTCGGACGAGACAGCCCCGCCGGAGAACACCATCAACGGCTCCGGGCTTGACGAGAACGATCAGCACTCGACCAGAACCGCCGATATGTGGCTCGGCACGCCGGGTGAGGAGCCGGTGTGGCTCGTCTACGAGTTCGATCGCGTCTACAAGCTCTATCAGATGCTGGCCTGGAACTACAACAGCGAGTTCGAGACGATTCTCGGCTTCGGCCTGAAGGACGTGACAGTCGAGTATTCACAGGACGGCGCCGAGTGGACGGCCCTCGGTGACGTGGAGTTCGCCAAGGCGACCTCCACGGCCACGTATGCGGCCAACACGACCGTCGATTTCGGCGGTGTTGCGGCTAAGTTCGTCCGCCTGACCATCAACAGCGGATGGGGCGCGACGGGCAAGTTCGGTCTCAGCGAGGTTCGCTTCCTGTTCATCCCGGCCCACGCGCAACAGCCGCAGCCGGCCGACGGCGCGACCGACGTGGAGATCGATGCCACCCTGACCTGGCGAGGCGGGCGCGAAGCGGTCACGCACGAGGTTTATCTCAGCACGGATGCCCAGGCTGTGGCCGATGGCGCCGCGCTGGCCGGTTCGGTCGGCGCCGCCAGCTATCAGCCGGCCCTGATGGACTTCGCGACCACGTACTACTGGCGCGTCGATGAGGTCAACGAGGCGGCCAGCCCCAGCATGTGGGATGGCACGGTCTGGAGCTTTATGACAGCCGAATACGCCGTGGTCGATGGGTTCGAGAGCTACACCGACGATATCGACGCCGGCGAGGCCATCTTCGACACATGGCTCGATGGCTGGGTCAACAACACCGGCTCAACCGTCGGTTACCTCAACGCCCCCTTCGCCGAGAAGGCGATCGTTCACAGCGGGCGGCAGTCCATGCCGTTGCAGTACGACAACACCACGTCGCCGTTCTACTCCGAGGCCGAGCGTGTCTTTGATGCCGCCGAGGACTGGACGGTCGGCGGCGCCGACAGCGTGAACCTGTATTTCCGCGGTGTGGCGGAGAACTCGGCCGAGATGCTGTATGTCGCGTTGGAGGACAGTGCCGGCGCGACTGCAACCATCGTCCACGCGGATGCAGAGGCCATCCAGGTGGCCGAATGGCAGCAATGGCGGATTCCGCTGAGTGATTTTGGCGGTGTCAATGCGAGCCGGGTCAAGGCGGTGACGATTGGTGTGGGGAACCGGACCAGTCCGACCGCCGGCGGAACGGGCATCGTCTATATCGACGACGTCGGTTTCGGCCGTCCGGCCACGGAGCAGTAGTCTCCGGGGCGCGGCGGCGAAGAAGCCGCCAGGAACGAAGAAGAAATGGGGCTGCAGGCAGTGCTTGCAGCCCTTTCTCTTTGGGTGCGTTCTGGGCCTGAACGCGCCGCTCCTGTGTTCCACCCTGTCCGGAGAGAGGCCGGCCGTCGCACATCGGGCTCAGAGACGCCTCACAGGGTCATCAGGAAATGCCCGGCAATCGGCACAAACGGGCTTGCGGTGGGGGCG
>JAAYBA010000343.1 GCA_012719085.1 Planctomycetota bacterium | reverse complement strand
CGTCACGTCAATCGTCTTGCCTGCTGCCATCGGTGTTCTCCTCGAAGTAAGGCGTTCATCGAATGAATGGTTGAGCCGCGATACTATGAGGGAAGCCAGCGTGTGTCAACGGACTTTGGACTCACTCCTCGCGACAAAGGCAAAAGAGCGGGTGCACATCCGTCTCAGGTTGACATGAGCTGAGTCGCCGAGGTGTTGATCTGCTCGATGAGGGCCGGCAATTCCGCCAGGTGCCGGATTCGATGCGCTCCGGGCGGAGTGGCTCTGCGACGATTGGTGTGTGCATCCTTCACCGCCGCGGCCATGCCGCAATCGAGCGCGGGCCGGGCGTCCAGATCGATGCGGTCGCCGACGAAAAGGATGTTCTGTGGGGCCTCGCCGATTCGCTCGGCCGCGATGTGGAACAGGCGCGGATCGGGCTTGCGCATCGCCAGTTCATAGGAATACAGCCGCATGGGGAAGAAATCCAGCAGGCCAAGGTCGGCCAACTGTCTGTCGAGAGAGGCGCGATTCACGAATGTGTTCGAGACGATGCCGAGCTTGAGGCCCGATTCGGTCAGGTGCGCCAGCGTCTCGTGCAGGCCCGGCTCGATCTGCGCCAAGACGCTGAGCGGCTCGTACCAGCGCCAGATCACCTCTTCCCACTCTGTTCGAGACAAGTCGATGCCTTCTTTGCGCCCGACCTCCTGCAACAGGGCCAGCGAGTCAAAGTCTTTGCCCCGGAACTCGGCCAGGAAATACCGCAGGCGCAAACGCACGAGATAGCGCAGGAAATAGCCCGCGAAACTGCCGACCGGCTGGCCCTGCTGCCGCAGAAAGTCGTGCGAGGACCTCGCACCCTGCAGAATCAGCCTGGTAGTGCTCAGCTTGCCGAAGGTCAGCAGGGTTTCCCCAAGGTCGAACAGTATGGCTTTGATTTCATCCATGAATCGAGACCGTCGAGAATCGACAATCAAACGGACAGACCCCGCAGACTTCTGTTATCGCAGGGCGGGAACGTCGGTCCCGAAGACCTCACGAACCCAGGCAAACATCTCGTCGTCCGAGATCACCGAGACGCGATCTGCGGCGTACTCGGCATCGATCAGATCCTTGATTTTGATGATCCGCGGATCGTGCTTGGCGATCTGGATGTCGTAATGCGCCTCGACCCAGTGCTTGATGCCCGCGGCGCCCGTCTTGTCGGTGATGGCCACGCCGACAGACCGCTTGAGCAGCGTCTCGGTGTCGAAGCAGTTGTAGATCTCTTCATTCTTGAGCAGGCCGTCGGCGTGGATGCCGGCCCGCGTCACGTTGAAATCACGTCCGACGAGCGGGCAATTGCGCGGAATCTCGAAATTCATCTCTTTGCGTACGTACTCGGCCAGCTCGGTGATCGCGGCGTAGTTGACGCCGGGCGTCATCCCCTTGAGCTGGGCGTGCTCGACGACGAGGGCTTCGAGCGGCGGGTTGCCGGTCCGCTCGCCGCAGCCGAAGATCGCCGCATTGGCCGCGCAACAGCCGTAGAGCCATGCGGTCGAGGCGTCCACAAGCACCTTGTGGAAATCGTTGTGGCCGTGCCATTCGAGCTGCTCGGCAGCGACCCCGATCTTGCGGAGGCCTTGCACCAGCTTCGGAACGCTGCGGGGCAGAGCCACGCCGGGCCACGGAAGCCCGAAGCCAAGGGTATCGCAAAGGCGAATCTTCACCGGCTGGTTGTACTGATCGCCGATTGTGAGAAGTTCATTGGCGAACGGCAGCACGAAACCTTCGAAATCGGCCCGTGTAATGTCCTCGAAGTGGCAGCGCGGGCGAACCCCGCTATCCAGCGCGGCCTTGACGATGTCCAGATAGCCATTCAGGGCCTGCGACCGGGTCTTGCGCAGCTTGAGGAAGATATGGTAGTCGCTGGCCGAGGTCAGGATGCCCGTCTCCTTCAACCCCATCTGCGAAACCAGCTTGAAATCAGCGGCCACCGCCCGAATCCACCCGGTGATCTCGGGGTATTCGTAGCCCCGCTCCTGGCACAGTTCGACGGCCTTGCGGTCCCGTTCGGAGTAGAGGAAGAACTCGCACTGTCGGATCAGCCCGGTGCCGCCGTCGATCTCGTGCAGGAGGTCGTAGATGCGGAGGATCTGCTCGGGCATGAACGGGGGCTTGGCCTGCTGGCCGTCGCGGAACGTTGTATCGGTGATCCAGATCTTCTCGGGTATCTCGTAGTCCACCGGCTCGTGGTCGAAGATGACCTTGGGGAATTCGCTGTAGGGAAACGTCTGGCGGTAGAGGTTGGGCTTGTCGGCATCGATGAGCCTAAGATCCTTTTGCGTCATGACTTAGCTTCTCCGGTTCCTTATCGAGCGTCTGCTTCGCGACGCTGTGGCCCGACCGCAGAATAGCCGAGGTGGGATTTGAACCCACACGCCCTTGCGGGCAGGGGCTTTTAAGGCCCCAGCGTCTGCCATTCCGCCACTCGGCCGAGGCGCTACGCTGCGATTGTGCAATTACTCCGTCTTGATCCGAAGGCCGTCCGGGCCACAGAGCGATCGGCGACCTTCCACGGGTACATCGTCACAGCTCCCTGCGATTCGCTGGACGCCGTATTATAGGGGGCGCGCCGGGGGGTGGGCAAACAAAAACCGTCGAGCCGGCCCTCTGAGTCGGCGCCTGCGACAAGCCCTGCCAAAATGGCACAAAACGTGACAACCCAGACGCTTATCCACTGTGCCGATAAGACTCTTACGCAGGATGGGCCAGATGTAAAGCCCTTTAAGAAAAAGGGTTATATAATTGGCGATGCATTCTGATACTGCTGGCACACCTTTTGCAACTTTCTTTGGTTGATAGATTGGTTCTTATGCGCGGTTCGCCGGGCGGATCGCACTTGCTGAAATGCTCCAATGCGATTCGGTACCAAGGAAAGGACGTTTGCGATGGCTAAGATTATCGGGATTGACTTGGGCACGACCAACTCTGTGGTGGCGGTGATGGAGGGCTCGTCGCCGAAGGTCCTTGTGAATGCCTCCGGCTCGCGGCTGACCCCATCGGTCGTGGGCTTTACCGACAAGGGGGAGCGCCTCGTCGGGCAGATCGCCAAGCATCAGCAGGTCACCAACCCCGAGTATACTGTCTTCTCGATCAAGCGGTTTATGGGTCGGCGGCACAATGAGGTGGCGTCGGAAGAGAAGATCGTTCCCTATGCGATTACCGGCGGGCCCAACGAATTGGTCAAGGTCAACGTCCGGGGCAAGGAGTATACCCCGCCGGAGATCTCGGCCATGATCCTCCAGGACCTCAAGAAGACCGCCGAGGACTACTTGGGCGAGAAGGTCGAAAAGGCCGTCATCACGGTCCCGGCGTACTTCAACGACTCCCAGCGGCAGGCGACCAAGGACGCCGGCAAGATCGCCGGTCTGGAGGTCGAGCGGATCATCAACGAGCCGACCGCCGCGGCGCTGGCCTACGGCCTGGAAAAGAAGAAGAACGAAAAGGTCGCCGTCTTCGATTTCGGCGGCGGTACCTTCGACGTCTCGGTGCTGGACATCGGCGACAACGTCTTCGAAGTGCTCAGCACCCACGGCGACACCCACCTCGGGGGCGACGACCTCGACGCGGTCCTGATCAACTATCTGGCCGATGAGTTCAAAAAGACCGAGGGGATCGACCTTCGCCAGGACCCCATGGCCCATCAGCGGCTCAAAGAGGCCGCCGAGAAGGCCAAGTGCGAGCTGAGCACCCAGGTCGAATCGACCGTCAATCTGCCGTTCATCACCGCCGACGCCTCCGGGCCCAAGCACCTGCAGATCACCATCACGCGGAGCAAGTTCGAATCGCTGGTTGAGCCGGTCTTCGAGCGGCTCAAACGGCCGTGCCTCAAGGCCATCGAGGACGCCAAGCTCGACTCCAAAGACATTGCCGAGGTGCTCCTGGTCGGCGGCTCGACGCGAATCCCGAAGGTCCAGGCCATCGCCAAAGAGATCTTCGGCAAAGAGCCGAACAAGAGCCTCAATCCCGACGAGGTCGTCGCGCTCGGCGCCGCCATCCAGGGCGCGGTCCTGGCCGGCGATGCGGGCGTCAAAGACATCCT
>JAAYBA010000342.1 GCA_012719085.1 Planctomycetota bacterium | reverse complement strand
TTCTTCGACGACGTGCAGGGGTTCTGCGTCAACGAGAACTCGAAGCGAAATGTCCTCCGGTTCACCATCGAGGACACGCCCGTCAGGACGTTCTATCTCAAGCGGTTCTACCGCGCGCAGATCAAGGACACGATTGGTGCGGTATGGCGGTTTCGCCGGCCCATGTCTCAGGGAGCCATCGAGTGGACCAACGCACGGCATCTTCAGAGCCACGGGATTCAAACCGGCCACCCTGTTTGCTGCGGAGAGCAGATGGTGGCGGGCTTCGAGCGGCGATCGTTTCTGGTCACCGAAAAGGTCGAAGGTGTCTGCATGGTGGACTTTCTCGACCGGCAGTGGGGGGGCTCAGCCGGACGGAGAAGGAGCGGATCGTGGTGGAACTGGCGAGACTGGTCCGCCGGCTGCATGATGTCAACGTGTCGCTGCCTGATCTGTACATCTGGCACGTTTTCATTCAGCCCGATCCGGGTGGCGGCGGCTACGCACTGAGCGTGATCGACCTTCACCGCATGATCCCGAACGCGCGGACCGCATTCGACCGGTTTCGAAGCGTTTCCCGCCTGCACTGGAGCATGTCCTCGCGATACTTCGACGACGGTCTGAAGGATCGGCTGATATCGGCGTACATGGAGAACAGCCGGATCGATTTGGATCGCCTGATGCGAAGCATCCGGCGCAACGCGCAGACGCTGGAGAAGCGGGGGCGCGACGTGGATCGCTATTACGCACAGGCGAAGCTGCCATCCGCTTGGTGATCTTGTCAAGGTCGATGTTGCGCGACAGGCGACCCCAGCTCTTCGCGATTACCTCCTGGGTGTGATCTTGAATGCGGTAGCGTAATCACACGGTCTTTCCTTCGGCATGGTGATGACCAAGCCATCCGGCGTTCGGGACCACTGAATCCTGGCCTTGCTGCCAAGCAACGACACGGAGGCAATCTCGCCGGTGAAAAGGTCCGAGCCGGACTTCAACGACCGGATTGTCAGGGAATCCTCGGCCCAGCCCAGGCTGATGGCGTAGAGTGTTTGGCCCTTCTTGGTGAAGCGGATATCCTCCGGCCGATAGCCCTCCTTTGGGTCGGTGACGCCGCCGAAGTGCCCGGCCTGGCCCTGCGTGGCCCCCTCGCCGTAGATCGTCCAGGGCCGCGTGCCATAGATTGCCTCGCCGTTGACCTTCAACCACCGGCCCATCTCCAGAAGCACGTCGCGCTGATTCTGCGGAATGGTGCCGTCGGCCATGGGCGAGATGTTCAGCAACAGGGCACCGTTCTTGCTGACGGTGTCGATCAGACTGTGCAGCACGACTGAGGCCGGTTTGATCCGCAGGTCTTTGGTATAGCACCAACTGCCCATGCTGATCGTGTCGTCGGTCAGCCAGAAGTTCTCGGTCAGACGGTCGGCACGCCCCTTTTCGATATCCTGCACGCTGACGCTCAGCGGCAGATCGTCCTGCTTGCGCGTGACGACGACCTCCTTGTTCCATTCCCGGGCGCGGTTGTAGTAGTAGGCCAGATACTCTTGTTGCCGGGCCTCCGGAATCTCGTCGAGCCAGGAATCGAACCACATCAGGTCGGGACGATACTTGTCGATCACCTCGGTGAGCTTGCCCAGCCACATGGCGAGGAATTCTTCTCGTGGCATATAGCCGTACATGATCGCTCGCTCGGAGTCTTCGAGCAGGGCGGGGAAATGCTCTTTGACGAACTGGTAATGCCCTGTCCAGGCGAGCTGGTCGTCGCGACCGGGTTTCTGCCAGAGGTTATTCCGGGCGTGATGGAACGTCGTGACGAACTTCATGCCGCGTTTGCGGATGGCCTTTTCCAACTCGCCGGTGATGTCACGTTTGGGGCCCTTGTCCACGACGTTCCAGGGCGTCTTGTCGCTGTCCCACATTGCCCATCCATCGTGATGCTCGGCGACGGGGCCGGCGAATCGCGCTCCGGCTTGCTCAAACAACTCTGCCCACGCCTCGGCGTCGAACCTCTCGGCCCGGAACATCGGGACGAAATCGGGATAGCCGAACGCATTCGGGTCGCCCCAGCTCTCGACATGATGACGATACTCGCGACCTTTCACGTTGTACATGTTGCGCGGGTACCATTCGTTCCCGAAGGCTGGCACCGAGTAAACACCCCAGTGAAAGTAGATGCCGAACTTGGCGTCGCGGAACCAGTCGGGCGCTTCGTTGATCTTGGCCAGCGACTCCCATGTCGGTTCGTATGGTTCGGTGACCGGCGTGTGATGCGAGGTTGCACAACCGACAGCCAGCATCAGTGCCAGCAGCAGGAGGGCGGTGAAACGGAAGTGCGTGTGGTCCATGATGCGTCTCCCTACGGACATTACGTGAGCAAGGTTACGGTTGCCTCGTAGCGTGCCGCGAGGCATTAACACGCCAGTATAGCGATCGGATTGTACGGGCGCATGACAATTGTTGTCCAAAAGATGACGGTTTTTGACTTCCCGCTGTCCTATGCGGAGCGCAGGATCTCGATGGCTCGATAGATGAAGTGGATGCCGAAGAGGACCAAGGCGATGCCGCAGATCTGGAGGACGATTCGCTGGCTGCGCGGCCCGAGAACGCTCGTCCCGTGGAAGCTGCCGAACGACAGGATGGTCAGCCAGATGAGATCGCAGAGCCAGTGGACCAGCGCGAAGAGCACGAAGGCGAGCCAGCCCAGATGACGGGCCTCCAAGGCGAGGTTGAGCCCGACGGTGGCCCACCACAGCAGGAAGTACGGATTGCCGATCGACAGAATCAGCCCGGTCATCAGCGGTCCGGCGTCGGCGGTCCGGCCCGATGGCGAGTCGTCAGCGCCCTTGTCGCGCAGCATGCCGACGCCCATCCAGATGAGAAAGGCTCCGCCGAACAGACCCACAACGATCCGGAACCAGCCGGCCTGAAACAGAACGCCCAGACCGAACATGATGAAGAAGATCAGGGGGATCTCGACGATGCCGTGACCGACCGCCATCAGCACGCCCGCCCACCGGCGCCGCGCGCCCTGGGCGATGGCCGCCGTCGTCACCGCCCCCGGCGCCATGACCCCGGACAGAGAGATGCCTATGGCCTTGATAAGAAAACCTGTCAGCCCCACAGAGCCTCCGACGGCCTATTCGCCGATAATCTTGACGAGGACGCGTTTACGGCGTTTGCCGTCGAATTCCCCATAGAAGATCTGCTCCCACGGGCCGAAATCCAGTTTGCCGCCGGTGATGGCGACGACGACCTCGCGGCCCATCACGCTGCGCTTGAGGTGGGCGTCGGCGTTGTCCTCGTACCCATTGTGCTTGTACTGGGCGTATGGCTTCTCCGGCGCCAGCTTCTCGAGCCAGACCTCAAAATCCTGGTGCAGACCCGATTCGTCGTCGTTGATGAACACGCTGGC
>JAAYBA010000341.1 GCA_012719085.1 Planctomycetota bacterium | reverse complement strand
CGAGCGACGCGCTCATCGTGCGTGACCATGACGATGGTCTGGCCGGCCTGATGCAACCGCTCCAGGACGGCCAGAATATCATTTCCCGTCGCCGAATCAAGGTTCCCGGTCGGCTCATCGGCCAGCAGCAGCCGGGGCTCGTTCATCAGGGCCCGGCCGATCGCCACCCGCTGGCGTTCCCCGCCGGAGAGCTGATAGGGCTTGTGCCGCGCCCGGTCCTGCAATCCCAGTTGCTCGAGCAACTCCTGAGCCCGCCGCCGGGCCGCCGCGCGGCTCCCCAGCCAGCCGACGATCCCCCGAGAGACCATCGCCGGCAGGAATACGTTTTCCAATACATTCAATTCGTCCAACAGATGGTAGAACTGAAAGACAAATCCGACCATTTCGTTGCGATACCGGTTCAGTTCCCTGGCCCTCATCCGGCTCAGATCCCGTTCGTCGAAGCAGACCGTTCCCTCGTTGGGCCGATCCAAGCCGCCCAGCAAGTGCAGCAGCGTGCTCTTGCCGCTGCCGGAGGCGCCGATCACCGCAACGAACTGGCCCTGCTCGACCGCCAGGTTCACTCCTTTGAGGACCTTGACGGCCGTGGCACCCATCCGATACGACTTATGCAGGCGTTCTGTTTTGAGTATCAAAGGCCGTTGCCCCTATGGACTTCACGTACACATCACCGACCCGTCGCCGGCGCACACCCATACCGGTTGGGCCGCCCTTCTATAGCGGATTTCCCCCGCCGCCACAAGCAAAACCGCAAATCCCTCGGCCGAAGCGGGACCGCCCGGCCGTCATGTTCGAGCGCCGTGAAGCGTCTCGACCGGCCGCAGCCGCGCCGCACTGCAGGCGGGGACCAGCGCGCCGATCAGACAGGCCACGATCGCAAAGAACGCGATGACCGCCAGCCCGTGGACCTGCACCTCGTGGGGGATTTCGCCGATCGCATAGATGGTCCGATCCCAGAGCTGGAAGCCGAACCGCTGATAGAGCCACTCTTCGATGCGGTTGATCCTGGCGAGAAACAGCCAGCCGGCCGCGATCCCCGCCACCGATCCCAGCAGACCCACCACGAAGGCGAAGCCCGAAAACAGCGCCATCACGCCGGCGCTGGAGGCGCCGACGCTCTTGAGCACGCCGACGTCCCGCGTCTTGTGGCTGACAATCATGTAAAAGACCACGAACACGATGAAGACGGTCGTGATCCCCACGAAGCCGAACATGACGCTCATCAGCGTCTCTTCCTTCTCCATCGGCGCGATAAAGGCCCGCCGGTACTCCTTCCAGTCCTCGACCGCGACCGTTTCCAGAAGACGGCCGTCGGGGGCATCGATCCGCGCCTGTTTGAACCGGCTCCACAGCCCGCGCACCTGTTCGACACCGACGCGCAGGTCGACGCCGGGGCGGAACCGGATGTGGACGGCGCTGACGCGCTTGCGCTGCCCGGCCATGCAGAGCGACTGGGCCTGCTCCAGCGGGATGTAGACCGTCGAGCCGTCCACGCGGGCGATGCCACTGTGCGAGTTGTCGCTGTAGTAGAACTGCCGATTGCTCACAACGGTCGTTCCGGCCATAGCCGGGGCGCCTCGGGCGTTGAGCGGGAAGCACGTCAGCGCGAAGGCCGCCCGGCGCGGGCGGGCGTCATGCGTGTACTGGCTGCGGGCGTCGCGCCAGAGGATCAGGTCGATCCCCAACACGCATCCCAGGGCGTTCGGCTCATAGACGGGGACAAAGGCGTTGGCCGGATCATCGGCGTGGTAGCCAAGGGTCTGCGCGAAGTTCGTGACCCGGCTGTGGCGGACCGGGTCGATGCCAAGCAGCTCGACGTATTGCTCGCGGTCGTATTGCGGGCGGAGCAGCCCGTAGTTCTTCACCACGGGCGAAACGGCCTCGACGCTGTCGAGCCGTTCGAGATCGTCCATCAGCTCTTCGTAATAGGGGAACCCGACGAGCGACCTGCTGCCGACGACACAGTCGCCCACAAAGTCGTGGTTCTTCTGCTTGAACTGGCCGACCAGCCCGCTCATCACCGTCATCACCACAACGACGATGAACACGCACAACGCGACCGTCAGCACCGCAAAATGCGTGATGCGGCGTTTGAGCAGGTAACGAATTATCAGCGTCAGCTTATACATTCGTGCGGACAACGGCCTCACTCATAGCGCAGGACCTCGACCGGTCGCGTCAACGCCGCAACGATGGCGGGCGTCAGGGCCCCGATCGCGGCGGCCCCAATCGCCAGTGCAACAATCGGCATCGCGGACGCCCAATCGACTTCGTTCGGGATCCGCGCAAACATGTACACGCTGCTGTTCCACAGCTTCAGGCCGAAGAGCACGCGGATCGCCTCTTCGATGGCATTGATGTTCTTTGTGATCGCGTAGCCGCCGATGGCCCCAATGGCGGCGCCGACGACCCCGACCGTCATACCGAAACCGAGGAAGATCCAGGCCACCGAGACGCTGGCGGCACCGCAGCTTTTGAGGATGGCGATGTCGCGTTGCTTGAGCCGGACGATCATGTAGAAGATGCAGAAGACCAGCACGACGACCGTGAAGCTGACGACGCCGAAGATCAGCAGGAGCACGCCCATCTGCTTGCGGATCTCCTCGACGTAGCGGCGCTGCATCTCGCGCGCGGTGACGATCTGGGTCGCCGTCCTCCGCAGATACTCGCTCCAGCCCAATTGCCGCTCGGCGAAGACATCCCACAGGCCTCGAATCTCGGCCACCGCCAGGGCCGGGTCGGTTCCGGGCTTGAGCCGGATGTTGATCGTCGTAGCCGGAGCGTCCTCGCCCGGATAGAGCACATCGGCAAGGACCTCGATCGGAACGTAGACGAAACCGGTGTCGAGGTCGTGCACACCCGTGAAGACGATGTCGGCAATGTGGAACGGCAGGAGCTTGCGTCTCGGCGTCCGGTCCGAATCCGATTCATCCGGCGGCGCTCCGGTGGTAATCACCACGCGCTGACCGAGCATCTCTTCAAGCACGGCGGCTTGATCGTATTCGTCGGTGTTCGGATCGGCCTCGGCAACGACACCGATCCCGACGAACCCTCCGACCGCTTTCGGCATCTCGGGAACGTCGAACGACGGCGGTCCGGAGAGGCGTCGCTGGCGCAGCAAGGCGTCTTGGAACCCTGTGACATGGGCCCGGCGATCAGGCTCGATTCCCCAGACGCTGACGGGCCGCACGTTTCCGATCCCGACGTTCAGCAGGCCCTGGGTGGATAGCGTTCCGGTGGCGGCCTCAACGATGTCCATCTGTTCGAGCCGCTCGACGAGTCGGGCGTACCCGTGGATCGGCATGTCCGGCGGCGCGATCACCACGTCGCCGAGCATCTCGACGGCGCTGCGCTCGAAGGCATTGATGAATCCGGTAAACAGGCTGGCCACCACGATCAGCAGCGAGACCGACAGCGCTACGGCAGCGATGCTCAAGAAGATGATCCGCCGCTTTCGAAGGTATCTCAGCCAGAGGAATAGCTTCAACATCGAGAAACCTGAATGCCACAATCGCGATCAGCCCGGCGTCGGCGCATCCACCGGCTTCAGGT
>JAAYBA010000340.1 GCA_012719085.1 Planctomycetota bacterium | reverse complement strand
GAGACCGACGGCATGACGTAGAGGTCCGCCAGTTGATAGACCTTGCGAACGTCGTCGCCTCGCAGGAAGCGGGTGAACAGGACCCGGTTGCCGATGCCGAGCTGAGCGGCCAGCTCGATGCTCTGGTAGAGCATGTCGCCGTCGCCGGCCATGATGAACTTGACGTTGTCGATCTTCTCCAGCACGGCCCTGGCGGCGTGGAGGAAATACTCCGGGCCCTTCTGCATGGTGATCCGGCCAAGGAAAAGGACGATCTTATCGGACTTGCTGGGCCAGGTCTGCCGCTGGCCGGACCAGCTGCCGTTCTGGTGCTCGACGCCGTTGTAGACCACCTCGACCTTCTGGGGCGGCACGCCGTAGCGGCTGATGATGATGTTTCGCGTGTAGTTGCTCACGGCGATGATCCTGGCGGCGGCGTGCATAGCGTGCCGTTCGATGTCGTAAACGTACTGGTTGACATGCTCGCCGCTGCGGTCGAATTCGGTCGAGTGGACCTGGATCACGAGGGGCTTGCCGCTTTGGGCGGCCAAGGCGACGCCGGCGGGAAACGTCATCCAGTCGTGCGCGTGGATCAGGTCGAACTGCTCGGTCAATCCGAGCGTCAGGACCTTGCGGGCGTAGCGGGCCACCGCTGCATAGATGTCGGGACCATAGTTGCCCGGCTCGCCGAATTCGAGGTCGTCGTCGGGCAGATTGGCCTTGGTGAGGTCCTCCGCCACCGTCGCGACGGTTCCCGATCGCGTCGTGGCGTAGGGGTTCAATGCGGCGGCGACCGGTCGGAACTGCACGTTGCGGAAGGCGTAACCGCCAGGCGAATCACTCTCGAAAACGGGGACCGAACCGCCGGACAGATGCACCGGTTTGGCCTTGGGAAGCACGAAGATGACGGGCATGCCAAGACGATCCATCGCCTTGGTCAGGCCGAGACATGCCGTTCCCAACCCGCCACTGATGAACGGGGGGAACTCCCAGCCGAGCATGAGCGTCCTTACCTTCATTCTCTGTCCCTCCCTGGGCAAAGCCAACAAGAGCAACAAAACCTGTTCTGCCACTCGCTTTCGATGCAACGGCGGATTTTCTTCGCGACGGGAATGTCCATTCTCAGGCGTCGCAGAAAATGACAAGACTAAGCTTATCACGCATACGTATGCGGTCAAGGGGAATGTTCGACAATTTGTGCTCTACGCCGGGATTTTCTCGGGCCCATGTGTTTGGGACGCCGCAGGTTGTGTCCCATTCGCGTTCGTCCGCCTCTTCCGTCGCAGCGCCGGGGAGCTTGCGGGAAGAGGGGAGATCGGGGGAATTCCTCGGTCCCCTTGCGCTTGCGGGGAACGTATGATTTGAAGCCGAGCCACAAGCGCAAGACATGCGTGGGCGCGAATGTCTCGCGATTCCCAGGCAGATGCTCTCCGACATGGGATCGCGTTCGTCGACGAGGTCTTTGCTCCATCCTTGCAGGGCGAACCGGGTTCTCCGAGATCTCCTGGGCTTGTTCGGCCAGGGCAGATTGGGGCAAACGGGGTGTCTGTCGATCCTTCCTGCGGAGCCGGGGATCGGGCCGTTGGCCGGAGCGTCGTTCTCGGATCCGTGCAGGGGGCTTATTCCCTGAAGCACAGGGGACGATTCTCCTTGTCGGGCGGGGCGCGATGCCTATAATCGTGGATAGACCGTGAACATCGGACGGATCAACGCAATGGAAAGCATAGATCTGGAGGATCGAGAGATGTTTGAGACGCTGGACAAGATGATGATGGCCGGGCTGGGAGCCGTATCGATGACCCGCGAGCGAGCGGAGCAGATGTTTGACGAGTACGTCAGCAAGGGCAAGGCTGCCAGGGAAGGCCGAAGCGGATTCGTCAAGGAGGTCATGGACAGCGCCGAACGGACGCGATCGGAACTGGAGAAGATGATTTCGCAACAGGTGCAGGAGACGGTGACGAAACTGCATCTGGCCACCCAGGACGACGTCCGGCGGATCGAGCAGAAGCTCGATCAGTTGCTCGCACAGGGGTAGGTCCGTTGAGCTTCTGGCGGCCTCGTTTCAGGAGTCGGCTGCACAGGCTGCGTCGCTACCGGCATATCGTAGGCGTGCTGATGAAGTACGGCCTGGAGGAGGTCGCCGAGGCGTTGCGGGCCCGTTTTCTCGTTCGTGTGGGGGAGAAGGCGGCGCCCCTTCGCGTCAAGCGGGCGGCGATCGGGCAGAGCCGTCCGCAGCGTGTGCGGTTGGCCCTCGAGGAAATGGGGCCGACGTTCATCAAATTCGGCCAACTCCTGAGCACACGCCCCGACATCGTGCCGGCCGACTACGTCCACGAGTTCGAGCATTTGCAGGACCAGGTCAAGCCGGACGAGTTCAAGCGGATTCGTACGGAACTCGAATATCAGTTCGACCGAAAGCTCGAGGACATCTTCGCCAGTTTCGACCCCGAGCCGCTGGCGGCCGGTAGCATTGCACAGGTGCATCGGGCCACAACGAAGGAGGGTGATTCCGTCGTCGTCAAGGTTCGCCGTCCGGGCATCGTCGAGATCATTCACGCCGAGTGCGACATCCTCGAAGAGTTGACTGCCATCCTCAAAGTCACCGTCTTCGAACACGAGACCATCGATCCTCAGCAGATGGTCAAGGAGTTCGTCGATGCCGTCTCCAAGGAAACGAATCTCGCCGACGAGCGACGCAATCAACAGCGATTCGCCGCAAACTTCGAGGACGATCCGACGATTCACGTCGCGAAGGTCTATGAGAAGTACTGCACCAGCGGGGTGCTCACGATGGAGTATATTGACGGGATCAAGCCCGCCGACCCGCACTGGCTCGCCGAGCGCGGCATCGACTGCAAGCTCGTGGCGCAGCGCGGGGCCGATTTCGTTCTTCGCCAGATCTTCGAGCTGGGCTTCTTCCACACGGATCCCCATCCCGGCAACTTCTTCCTGCTGCCCGACAACGTGCTGGCCCCGATCGACTTCGGACAGGTGGCGCGGATGAGTTCCCAGTATCGCCGGCTGTTCAACGAGATCGTCCTGGCAATCGTTGAGAACGAAAGCTCGCGGGTCATCCGTTCGCTGGAGCGCGAGGAGATGACCGACGAGCGGACCGACATCAGCAAACTGACCGGCGATATGGAACAGCTCATCGATACGTACCGCAACCTCCCGCTGAAGAGCATCGCGTTCGGCACGGTCGTGACCCGGACATTCGACCTGTTTCGCACGAACTACATCCGATCGCCCGCACAGTTCACGTTGATGCTCAAGACGCTGGCGACGGTGGAGTCGTTTGCCCGGTCGCTGGACCCGGACTTCAACATCATGGAGGCGATGAAGCCGTACGCGCGACGGGCGATGCTGCGCGATCTGGAGCCCAAGCGGATGGTGCGGCAGATGCGCCAGGTGGTTCAGGACGCCGGTGACCTGGTGATGCGGCTGCCCGAGGACGTCAACGTGATCCTCAGCAAGTTCCGCCAGGGCCGCTTTCAGGTCCGCGTTCACCACGAGCACCTGGAGAACCTCATCAAGACGGTCCACCGCAGCTCCAATCGGATCAGCTTCTCTCTGATTACGGCGGCGCTGCTGGTGGCCTCCAGCATGCTCGTCGCGCAGGAGGGTACGGTTCTGGGCCTGTTCCGGCTGCAAACGATGGGGATCGTCGGCTACAGCATTGCCGCCGTCATCGGCATCTGGCTGCTGATCTCGATCTCCCGCAGCGACCGCATGTGACGGCGACCTTGGCGGGGGCGGCATCGACTGGGATCTACAGGATGGAGCGGCAGCACGTGGGATTGTCGGAATTGTTGGGAACGGAGTTTCGCTGTGACTGCGGCCGATCGCACGATCTGACGGTACGGCGGTTTGTCTACGATGCCGCGGCCATCGACCGGCTGCCCGACATCGTGCGGCAGTGTGCCGGCCATTGCGTGCGAGCGGTGGTTGTGGCGGATTCGCGCACGTGGGAGGTCTGCGGACGCCGGGTGCTGGCGGCCTTGAAGCGAACGTATGAGGATACACGCGAGGTTATCATCGCCGACGGTGAATTCGGCTCGCCGATCTGTGACGATGCGACATTCCAGACGCTGCTCGCCCGACTGCGAGAGGCCAAGCCCGAGGTCCTTGTGGCCGTCGGCAGCGGGGTGGTCAACGATCTGTGCAAGTGGGCGTCGTTCGAGCTGGGAATGCCCTATCTTGTGGTGGCTACGGCTGCTTCGATGAATGGATACGCCGCCGCCAACGTCGCCGCGACCATCGCCGGGGTGAAGGTCCTGCTTGAGGCCCGTCCGCCGGTGGCGGTGATCGCCGAACCCCAGACTATTGCCGGGGCGCCGCACGAGATGATCCAGGCAGGGTTCGGCGATACGATTGCCAAGCATCAGAGCAACACCGATTGGTGGATGAATCACCGGCTGTTCGGTGAGTACTATTGCGACTTTTGCGCCGGCATCGTGTCCGAGCTGGAGCCGCTTTATCTGGACCGGCCCGAAGAGATCAAAGAAGGGGATGCGTCGGCTGTGGAGGGGCTCTTTGCGGCGCTATTCTGGAGCGGCGTGGCCATGACACTGGTGGGCACCAGCGCCCCGGCCAGCGGCGGCGAGCACCTGCTCAGCCATACACTGGACATGATTGCCTCGGTGCGCAGGCATCGACACGATCTGCACGGCCGCCAGGTGGGAGTTGGCACGATCCTCTCGGCCGCCCTATACGAGAGGATTCTGGCGATCGAAGGCCCGGAGTTCTGCGCGATGCCAGCGCAGATCGATGCGGGTTTCTGGTCCGGCGGTGCAGTTGCCGAGGCCGTTGCGGGTCAATATGAGGCCAAGAGGGGCGCTTGGGATGCGGCCCGGCGTCATCTGGCCGATCGGCACGCATGGGACCGGCTGAGGGCCGAGCTGGCCGAACGATCCCGCCGTCCCCAGACGATTCGCCGCTGGCTCGAACGGGCCGGCGGTGCGACCGGTGCCGCCGACATCGGATGCTCAAAGGAGCAGCTCAGAGGGGCGGTTCTGCACATGCACGAGATTCGCAAGCGGTTCACCGTGGTCGATCTGGCGTGGATGGTCGGCGTGCTGCCCGATGCTACAGACGAGATTCTCGAACAGTGGCTGTCCTGTTGATCCCGGGGCCGCACGGACTTTACGATCCTCTGGCGCAAACGGCGCCAAGGGAGTCCATCGCCGCCTGGCGGTCTTCGGCGAACCGGAACAAACCCCACAGACCGACGCACCGAAACAACCGCATGACGCTGTCCGGGACCGAGCAGAGGACGAGCTTTCTGTCGCACGCATCAAGTTGCCGCTCGAGAACCATCAGTTGCGAGAGCATGCCTGAGGTCATCACCTGAGCGAAAGAGAAATCGACGACCACATGTCGGACCGGTTCACTGTTCGCCATATCAGCGGCGATCTGCAACGCGTCGTCCCCGTGGTCGCGTGGCAGAGTGATGACGAGGACCTGGTCTGATGGTTGTCCGACCTTGAAGCTTGCCTTCTCTTTGTCCATTGTTTGCGTTCGTCCAGTGGCCCATGTATGGTGATATCTGCGACATTGCACCCACGGCTACATAAAGTATACTATGCACTCGGCCAAATCCAAATTGGCGGCTTTCGTACGTCTGCGATGTCGCTGCCGCCTCCTTCGCGGTTTCGCGTGCATCCAAGGTGTTGTTTTGGGCCGTGCGTGACCGGTAGGGCGTGGAAATGCGAAAGAGTTCGCTCCTCTTGCTTGTCACTCCGGTTGGAGTTGTGGCCATAGCTTATGGCCTGCTGGTCATCTGGGCCAGGCCGAATCCCTCCGAGCCGCTCTTCAACCGGGACGACGTTCTTGTGATTGCCCACCGGGGCGGCGCGGGTCTCTGGCCGGAAAACACCCTGTACGCCTTCCGGCAGGCGGCGGCGCTCGGCGTCGATGTCCTGGAGATGGACGTTCAAATCACAAAGGACGGCGAGATCGTTGTCCTGCACGATTCGACCGTGGACCGGACGACGAATGGCACGGGGGCCGTTGGAGATCTCACACTGACGGAACTCCGCCGGCTCGACGCCGGTTACACCTGGACGGCCGATGAGGGGCAGAGCTTTCCGTTTCGAGGACGCGGCCTGACCGTCCCGACCCTTGCGGAGATCTTTTCCGCCTTGCCCAAGACCCCGATGAACGTCGAAATCAAGCCGGGCGGGCCGTCTATCGCAGCCCCTTTGGCGCAGTTGATCCGCGATTATGGAATGGCGGAATGCGTTCTGGTCGCCTCGTTTGATGTGGGCATCTTGCAGGAGTTTCGTCGCCTCTGTCCTGAAGCGGCCACGGCTGCCGCCGAGGCCGAGGTGCGGACCCTTTACACACTGGGACTGCTGCGGCTCGGACGGACTTACTGCCCGCCCGCCGAGGCCGTACAGGTGCCCGAGTACCACGGCCGCCGTCGGGTGGTTACCCCCCATTTTGTCGCCATGGTCGGCGAACGAAATATGGAGGTCCATGTCTGGACCGTGAACCGCTGCGATGATATGCGCCGGATGGTGAAACTGGGCGTCGATGGGATCGTGACAGACTACCCCGATCGGCTGTTGGCCGTATTGGGACGGCTGGAGACGCCCGTTGGATCGGTGCCGCCACCTGCCGAGCCGATGACCTCGACGCCATAGATGCCGGTGATAGGAGGGTCGCCTGCGGCGGTCCGGAACGGCAGGGAAGAGAAAAACAGGCAACCCAGAGGCCACGAAGGCCATCGTCTGTAACAGGCGAGGTCCTCAGAAGGTGCCCCACGTTTTGTGGGAACGCCCCCTGTGGGCCCCTGGATTGCCACGGTGCGGGGCTATGGGAATATGACACTGATCTCCGGGTGCACCTTGCACGCCTTCTTCGGATTCCGACAATTCGTGGGCACGACTTGCGTTGCCTCACTTCGTTCTCTCTCGGGCCGGTGCTTCTGATGCCCTTCACCCTCCCGGCTGTCATGCCCTCGGTCCGCCGTCGAGATGCGCACATCGCGCTTCGGGAACGAAGGTGTCACGCAGCCCTCCAGCCACCCTGACGGGAGGGCTGCGCAACGGAGAGTGAGAGATAAGTAAGAGAGAGAGCGAAATTGGTGTCTTCCGTGAGTTTCGGTCAGGCGTCGTTCCGTCGATCTCTCGCCTGTGCCGTCCAGAGTGCCGCCGTCTCTTTCTGACATGCAGGACGGGGTCTGGCCGACAGCGAGAGCGCAAAGGTAGCGAGGCGAAGGAGTTGGAGCGGAAAAAGCCTTCTCGCGGCGTTCCAGCGAGCGATTGCCAAGCCTGCGGTCATCCGGGTGGGAGAGCCCGAGAGGGCTCTGACCGGCCGGCCCCGACGCAAACGGGGCACTCCTGGGCGCCGACAGTGCTGCTATCCATAAGCATTGTGCGTATGCAACCATGCCTCTGCCTCCAACCAGAGGCTCTCCTCCTTGAACACACAGTCCTGTGGCCGGACCCGCAAGAGCGATTCGGGATGGCCTCCTCCATACGTGAGGACCATGTGAGTTTACGCCCCCCTTATTACCGTCTCGCGTCGCGAATGTCAAGAGAAAACTTGGCAAAATGGGCGGACAGGGGTGTTCTTTTCGGACTTTTTCGGGCGCGATGGCAAGAAAGGCAGGTCAGGCAGCGCAACGGCGCGGTCCGACGGCAGGTGTTTCACCTGACCATGACCTGCCCAGCATCGGCGACGAGGACCTGGCCGGTGATCGTCCGGGCCCTGTCGGAACAGAGAAACACCACCGCGTCGGCGATGTCTTGGCCCTTGATCTCTCGGCGCAGCGCCGTTTTGCCGACGTAGTAGGGGATGACCTCTTCGGGTTTAATCCCATACTTCCTGGCGCAGACCTTGATGTACTCAGGGTTCCATATCTTCGAACCCTCGAAGACGTTGCCGGGCGCGACGCAGTTGACGCGGATACCGTGCTCACCCAGTTCGAGGGCCCAGCCCCGGGCCAGGTGCAGCTCCCCGGCCTTCGTGGCGTTGTAGGCGGAGTTGTTCTTGCTGGCGTCGAGCCCGGATTTTGAGCTGAGGTTGATGATGTTGCCCCCGATACCCTGTCGGATCATGATGCGCGCGGCCTGGCGGGCCATGAGGAAATAGCCGGTCAGGTTGACTTCAAGGGCCATCCGCCATTTGTCGGCCGGCATATCGACCAGTGCGAAAGGCGGCGCCAGACCGGCGGCATTGACTACGATGTCCAGGCCGCCCCAGTGTGCGAGCAGGGCCTCGAAGGTCTTCAGCACGCTGGCCTCGCTGGTGACGTTACAGGGCACGACCATCGTTTGGCTCGCCGGCCGTTCGGCGGCAATCCTCTCGGCGGTCTCCATCGCGGCTTGTTCATCCACATCCGCCAGCGCCACCATCGCCCCGGCTCGCGCCAGGCCGACGGCGATGCTCCTGCCAAGGCCGCTGCCGGCACCGGTCACGACGGCGATGCGATTGGCCAACTCGCCTGGCCCTTCGCTGCTGACGAGCTTCTTGCGAAACGCTTCCGACTCCCAGTTGTTGATAAAGTCCTGCTCGCGGGCGGTCAGCGCCAGGACGCCACCCATCCGGGCCGCGTGCATGCGCACCTTCAGACTCGTGTCGGTGATGTCGGCGATCAATCCGGAGACGCTCTTCTCGGCGGCGACGAACAATCCCAGGCCCTTGACCACGAATGCCGCCGGGACCTTCTGCCCGCGTTCGGCCAGCGACCGCAGTCGCCTGGCGATCGCCTCGGCTTTGACCGTTTCCACCCACATGGCCGAACCATTGGCATAGACCAACTCGTCCGGATTCAGCGCAGGGGTCGCCAGCAGTCTGGCCGCCTGTCTGTGGACCATGAACGACGCAACTGCCTGCTGAGCGGGGTAATAGCTGACCGGCAGGTATTGCCCTGTCGCTTCGAATACGGCCCTTCGAATCGCCAGCATCGTACCAGTGGTGCTCTCGGCCGAGGCCAGTCGAATCTGGCTGGGTTTGATCGGTCTGAGCCCGTCCGTGCACAGACCGATGACATGCCGAACGATCTGAATGGCGGCGTTGGCGCTGCCGGCGGTGACGAACAAGCCGTGCTTCTCCAGAAACAGGACGTTCGGCTTGCGGCCGTGCTCACGCTCGTACTCGCCGACGAGCCTGGCGATCTTCTTGGCCAGCATGAAACCCGGATCGGTGTAGGGCACCCACAGGGGAGTGATTCGGTCGCCGGCAAACAGCTTCTCGATCGCTCTTCGCCCGTTCCGGGCGCTGACATAGGCGGCCACCACGAGCGGGTGCAGATGGATCACGTGGGTGTCGAGCAGGGCGTGCAGATGGGCCTCGACCGAGGGACGGGCGCCGCTGGTCACATCGTCGTCGCAGCTTTGCAGCAGGCGGTTGACGACCTCCGTTTCCCGCCGGATGGCATCCTGCTTCCCCAGAGACTTGTCGCTCAGAATCGACAGCACCGACTCGATCCGCAGTCGTCGCCAGCCACGCTCGGCGCTCATGTCCTTCAGCGCCGTGCCGCTGGCCTTGATGTACATGTGCTTGCCGTCGGCCGTCTTGACCGATGTGTTGCCCCCGCCGCCGAGCACCAGTTC
>JAAYBA010000339.1 GCA_012719085.1 Planctomycetota bacterium | reverse complement strand
GTTTTCGACAAAGAGCAACAGCCGGGGGGGCGTTCTTGACGATAGAGACAGAAGAACGTATCCTTCTGCGATATTATGAGTCGAAACCTGTTGGAAAGTAGGCGCATGGCGGAAAACCAGACCGGCGAGGCAGGCACGCTGCTCACGACGCAAGAACGCTCGACGCTCTCCCGCTGGTCGGCGGTCGTCGGCTGGTCGGCGATGCTGATCTTCGCGTTCCACGCCTGTACACACATGGTGGCGGCCGGCGACACGTGGGTGGCGATGGCGTGCGGGCGGCACTTCGTCAACCACGGCGTGGACACGGTCGAGCCGTTCAGCGCCAACAGCCATCACGCCGGGCCGACGGAGGCCGAAGTCCAGAGCTGGCCGGGCTGGGCCCGCTGGATCACCGAAAAGGTGGGGCTCGATACCGTCCGCAAATGGCACCCGACCGGATGGATCAACCAGAACTGGCTGACGCATGTGATCTTCTATCGCATGACCACGATGCTGGGCTCGGCGGAGGAGCCCTATTTCAACGCTCTGGTGATCTGGAAGTTCGCCGTCTACTTCCTGGCGGTCGCCGCCATTTACTTCACGGCCCGACTGATGGGAGTGGACGCCGCGCCGGCGGCAGCGGCTTCGGGCCTGGCCCTGTTCATCGGCCGGTCGTTCTTCGACATCCGTCCGGCCGGGTTTTCCAATCTGCTGGTGGCGGTCTTCATCCTGATCCTGGCGCTGACCAGCTACCGCAATGCGCTCTACATCTGGCTGATCGTGCCGGTGATCGTCTTCTGGTCCAATGTCCACGGCGGGTACATCTACGCTTTCATCGTCCTGGTCCCGTTCGTGGGCTGGCACCTGATCGTGCGTCTGCCGAGGCGCTGGCTGGTGGCGGTCTACAGCATCCTGACGTGGATCGTCCTCTACGGCCTGACGCACCAGTTTCTCGGCCGCCTGGCCGAGCTGAACAGCGAGTATTTCGCGCAGCGTCACGCCGTTGCGCCGAGCGCAGGAAACGACTGGATGGTCGTGTTCCTTCTGCTGGCCGTCGGCGGCAGCATCGCCGCTGTCTTTCACCGGCGAATGAGCGACGCCGCCCTGACGGCCCTGCACGCCGTGGCGACAGGCATGGTGTTTCTGCTGCTGCTGGTGCGCTACTTCCCGGCGCCGCCCAATACGATGAACGAGCGCGTGCTGAAGATCTTCGCCGATCACGTGGCCGGCGGACGTTCGACCTGTCTGGGCATGTTTGTCCTGGCCGTGGCGCTGGCGGCGGTGATGCTCTCGTCGAAGGAGAAAACGATTCGTGTTCTGGAGCGGCGTGCGCTGCTGCACACGGTCGGGGCCGGGGCGGTCGCGTTCGTCGCGATGGTCCTGTTCAATCCGTTCCATCTGACCAACCTGACGCACACCTTCGTCATCTCGGTCAGCGAGCATGCCGAACGCTGGCGCGACGTGCACGAATGGCATCGGGCGCTGGACTGGGCCAATCCCGTCGGCACCGCGATTCCGTTCCTGGTGATGTACATCTTGCTCTGGCTGGCTGTGTGTCTTTGGGCGGTCCTCTCGGTGCGTGCTTCGGCGGCAGAGCGTTCCATAAGAAAGCGGGCCGCAGACGATCATACGACCGTGGGGCCGAGGATCGACATCGCATTGTTACTCGTGGCGGCGCTGACGGTCTATATGGCGATCCGATCGCGCCGATTCATCCCCGTCGCCGCATTCGCCGCCTGTCCGGTGCTGGCGTTGCTGGTGCAGCGGATTGTCGGCTTCGTGCTGACGACAGCCAAGGGTCGCGGTAGCGGTCAGCCGGCCGAGTCCGGCCTTCACGAGGCCGTCGGCCGCACGGTCCTGCTCGGCATGGCGGCGGCGCTGGTCGTATTGGGACTGTGGCGTCTGGTCTTCTGGCCGTGGCTGTTCCTGCCGGTGCCGGGCCATCCTTCGCAGATTCAGCCTCGCTTCTGGCTTCTGGCGTTCGGAACGCTACTGGCCTTTGCGGGCTTTCCGCTGGCTGCTGTCTTCTATCGCAACGGCAAGCGTTCGCAGGGGACTGCTGGTCTGGCGCCTGTCGTGTGGGTCTGGCCGGTGGCGGCGCTGGCCGTGACCGTCGCGGTTCTTGGATTCGGTCTCTGGGTGGGCCTGAGATTCAAGCGAATCTATCTGGATTACTGGCCGGCCGACTCGCGTCTGACGTCGATTTTCATGCGGATGACTGCCTCCGACGCCAAGCCGTTCTACGCTTGCCAGTTCATCCGCGAGAACGAGCTTTCCGGGAACATGTTCAACTACTGGACGGAAGGCGGGTTCATCGCCTGGGGCCAGGACCCTGATCCCGAGACCGGGCGCACCCCGCTGCAACTGTTCATGGATGGGCGGGCCCAAGCCGCCTATGACACCCGGACATTCGATCTGTGGACGGAGATTCTCTCCGCTGGGCCGGCCGCACGCCGGGCCGCCTACGAAGGACGCAGCCTGACCGCCGCTGAGTATCGTGAGATCGGGTCGTGGGTCACCGAGCAACTCGACAAGTTCCGCGTTTGGGTGGTCCTCATGCCGGCCAATCAGTTCGACAAAGGTTTCGTCTATGGCCTGGAATACGACCCCAACTGGCGGGTGGTCTTCATCAACAACAAGCAGAAACTGTTCGTCAACGTCTCGACCGAGAAGGGCAAGAAGCTGTTCGACGGCATGTTCACCGGTCAAACGACCTATCCCGACGAGTTCACCGCCAACTTCTCGGTCGGCCGAAACCTGCTGGTGCTCAGAGAGAGCGGGCAGAAGGAGCAGGGGCTCGACATGCTCGTCAAGGCGTTTCACCTTGATCCGTCGCCGGGGCCGATGCTCGATCTGTTGCTGATTGCGGCGCAGTTCCCGGAGTTGCGATCTCGCGTCGACGAGGTCTGCCTTGAGTACGCCACGCACTTTGAGGCCAACAAGTCGAGCTACGCCGGTCATCACGGTTACAACCTGCGCCTCGAAGCGGCGCGCCTGGCGACGGTACGTCTGAAGCAACTGGCTGATGCGCAGGGCAACCGCGAAGTGTCGGAAACGTATGCCCGACGGATGCAGCAGTATCTGGCCGAACGGGACGCCATCTCCAATCGGAAGAGGTGGTGAACCATGGCCCCGGCGGACAACTCCGCGTCGCCCGACGGCGTTTCCCCATCGGCCGTGTCGATCTCGGTCTTCTTTCCCTGCTACAACGAGCAGGACAACGTCGCCCGTGTTGCCGAACAGGCGGTCCGCGTGCTCGAAGAGCTGGACGCCGACTACGAGATCATCATTGTCGATGATGGCAGCACCGACGAGACGGGGCGGATCGCCGACGAGATCGCCGCCGGCAACGACCGCATCCGTGTTCTTCACCACCCGCGCAATCTCGGCTACGGAGCGGCCCTTCAGTCGGGGTTCCACGCGGCGCGCAAGGAACTGGTCTTCTATACCGATGGCGACGGCCAGTTCGACATTGGCGAGATGCCGGCCCTGTTGCCTCTCATGGCCGAGTACGACATCGTCAGTTGCTATCGGATCGACCGGCGGGACAACCTCGTGCGGAAGATCAACGGATGGCTCTGGACAAAGGTCACCGGCCTGGTATTCTCGTTGAAGGTTCGCGACGTGGACTGCGCCTTCAAGCTGTATCGGCGAAGCCTCTTCGATCGGATCACGATGGAGAGCACCGGGGCGCTGATTGATACGGAGATCCTGGCGCGGGCCGTACGGAAAGGGTACACGATTACGCAGAAGGGGGTGCATCACTATCCGCGCACGGCCGGCCGGCAAACCGGGGCCAGTCTTCGCGTGGTCTTGCGGGCCTTTCGAGAGCTCTGGCGGTTGCGGGGACGCATCGTGCGCGACCCGTAGCCGACGCCGAAGCGCTCCGACGGGATAGATCAGGCGGGATATGCCCAAACGCAAAGTCAATCTCTTCGTCTATGGATCGCTGCGCGACAGTCGTATCTTCAAGTCGGTAAGCGGATATGCCTTCACGCGAAAGCCTTCAAAGATCGACGAGAAAGTGCTGTTTGCCGAGCCCGCGTTCCTGCCCGGGCATCGTCGGGTCAGTCCGGATAACGTCTACTACTACGCCGTCAAGACGCCTGACGCCCGGATCGAGGGGCTGGTCATCTATGACGTGCCCGGCTCGGCGATGGCCGAGGTGGACCGATACGAGGGCAAGCGATACCGGCGGGAGACGGTGCATATCTATACCGCGCACGGCAAGGTCGAGGCGCAGGCTTTTCTGGTGACACCCGAGTCGATGCGAAAACACTTCGGCGACCGCTTTCACGTCAACCTTATCCACGAACTGTGGCTCCGCAAACGGATCGAACGGTTCCTTCAGAGGCACACGCGTCCCGGCGAGCGGACGGCGGACGCCGAGGTCGAGCGGCGGGCCCAGCGTGAGCTTCTGGGTACGACCGAACGCGATCTTGTGATGAGCCATTACCACAGTGACGCGATGAGCGACTACTCCCTGGAGCGCGAGCTGGACCGCCCGCGTCCCAGCATCCGGCACCTCCTCACCGAACCGGTGGCCGCCCCGTATCTGGGCAGCTATCTGGCATTGGTCCTGCGGCAAGTGCTGCTCAACGAATTCGACGAGCAGATCCAGAGCCGATACCGTTTCGACCTCGAGCACCTGCGCACGAGCGAACGGTACTTCGCTCGCTCGGTCAGTCTGCTGGCCGCCCTGCAGATGGTCAACGCCAGCCGCAGCGACGTGGAACGGATCGTCGATCACGGCCTGACGATGCCGCCCGACAAGTTCGACTTGATCGACTACGTCAAGTACGCCGTCCGCGCTTCCCGCAGCATCTTCGATCCACGTGTGGCCGAGGCCAACCTCAGCCGCATTCGTTCGAATCGCCAGCCGGGTCTGGTGCCGCTGGGTTTCGAACTGGAACTGAGCAACCTCGGGGCCGACGCCGTCGAACCCCGACGCAGCGCCAGCAGGGCGTCCGATCCGACCTACGACGGGTTCCGCTATTTCTACGATTTCTGTCTCGACGTGCTCTGCTGGAAGCTGGGCGGCTATATCGACGACCACACGGGCTCCGGACAGCGGCGGCGCAGTTCGGGCTTCCTCGAGCTAGCGCCTGGACGGCTGAGCATCGCCGGCGAGCTGTCGCGCCCGGCCACATCCGATCCCTGGCTGATGAATCAGTTGATCCATGAACTGGTCAGATTTTTCCAGATCCGTCCGCACAGCTTGCACCTATCGCTCCAACTGTTCAAGAGCCGGATCGAGGAGCAGAGCATCTTGCCGATCGGGTTCGTCAAATGTCTGCTGGCTCTGGGCGGGGGCTCCGAACGAAAACCGGGGGGGCTGTGGGTCTCGCGCATGGGCCGCGACGAGATCACACAGGACCGCGTCGGCCACGAACTGGTCTTCGCGCGGCGCAGCCGGCGGAACTGGTACCTCGGACGCGACGACATCGGCGACAAAGCGCCGGCCCAGGCGACGACGTACATTCAGCAGTACAAGTTCATCCGGCTGGAGAGGAGGGCCAACTACGAGCCGCTGATCCTGTGCCTCAAGGGTCTGCAACTGGCCCTGAACCCCGGCGACTACCTCAGCGCCGAGCAGCTGCGCGGCAGCGCACGATTACGCCGCCAGTACGAGCAGTTGAAGGTCTGGGCCACTGATCCGACGCAGATCAGTTCCCATGTCATTGCCAAGTTTCTCAACGCCGCCCAATACGGACTGATGATCGAACGCCACCGGCAGCCTGCCCACTCCCTGCACTACATCGAGTGGGCGATGGGCGCGATCGCCGTTCGGCTGCGGATGTTCAACCAGCAGGTGAGAAAGCCTGCCCCCGGCTCGACCGAGTGATTGCGCCGATGGCCCGCCGGCCCGGCGAGATGCCTCAACGCACGTTGGGGTCCAGTCGCAGTTCGTAGAGGCCGCCGCCGGCGTTCCGAAGCTTACCCATCTCGACGAGCTTGTCCCAGACCTGGCGGGGGTATTGGTTCGGCGGCTGAATCGCCACGATATCGGAGCTGCGGCCCCCGCTGAAGGGACCTCCCCCCAGCCCGGACTCGGCGTCCAGCCGCGTCAGCTTCAGACGTTTCTTGAATGCCTTCATCGCCTGCTTCAATGCCGCCGGCGTCAGGAAGTCTTCGGGCGTCTCATTGCTCATCGGATGCTCCTGCTATCGACCGTTCCACTGGGTACCGCAACGTGGCGCCAGCGTAGGGCCGCCGGGGCAACCTGTCAATCCGTTGCCTGCGATTGTCCGACGATTCGGGCGCGCCCGCGGGCGGCTATGCGAATCGCAGTTGCGCCAGAGACGCCTGCTCTTGGTGCGGTTCCAGCGGTGGCAATGCATGCTGGTGATCGGCCTCGAAGGACCGAAGCAGCGCGCGGGTCTTGCGAAATCGCGGTCGCAGCATGCGGAACAGGAACGATGCCTGATACTGACGACCGTGCAACGTCAGGAGCCGCTCGAGACAGTCGCTGGCCGCCAGGAGTCTCCTGTAGGCGATGAGTGTGTAGGGCAGTGCGATCGGTCGCAGCAGCAGGGGGGTCGAGCACCACCCCACAGCCAGAAGCCCCTTCCATCCGATTTGATCGAGCAGGCTTGGCGGTGCCTGCCAAGTCCCCAAGCCGTCCTGCCAGACGGCATCCTCCATGATTGCGCACATTACTTCCCATCCTCCTTCCGGGTGCCTGTCGCGGCTTCCATTGCCTTCGTCGCGAAGGTCGCGACGATCCAAGCATACACATGGACTCTAACAGAATCTCTCGCTCCGTGCAATCGTGGAATATGCCGACAGCGGATCATCATTCCTGATGACCGTGACGGTCGCATCCGGTCAGTCGCGTCGCTGCGCCACTGCGAAACGCCGGTAGGCCTTCGTGCGCTTGAGCCGCCGGATGGCGACGCGAGCGATCCGGTCGTGGTCAAAGGCCAAATCGGCAGGCAGGCGATCGATGTCGAACCATCGTGCCTTGGCGGCATCGTCGCCGGCGCAGAGGCGGGCGGGCCCCTCGACGATCCCTGTGAAGACCACCGTGATCTGCCGGCCGCGCGGGTCGCGCCCGACGGTGCCGAATGCCCGCAACTGCTCCAGCGCCACCCCCGTCAGCCCCGTCTCCTCTTCGAGTTCGCGGGCCACGGCGTCCTCCAATTCCTCATCCATCTCGATGAACCCGCCGGGCACGGCCCATTGGCCTTTATATGGATCCTTCTT
>JAAYBA010000338.1 GCA_012719085.1 Planctomycetota bacterium | reverse complement strand
GGATCGGGCCCGGGGCCGATGGCGATGTCCTCCCAGTCTCTGGCCTTGGCTCCGGTGACGGAGCAGACGCCGAGAAGATTGCCTCGTGTGTCAATGGCGAAGACGCGGGCGGTGTCGCCCGAGTCGTTGTGGACCCAGAGCACGCCGGGGTTTTTGCGGCTGGCCACGAGTCCCGAGGCCTCCTGGATCAAGGGGGTGCGGACGATGCCTGCCTCGACGCCGGGGGCGAACTCATCCGACCACGCCAGCGTCGCACACGACATTCCGCCGATTGCGCACAACAGCAACGCAAGAGGAAAGACAGTCGATCTGCACATTGTCAATCAGCCAAAAAGGGTCTTGCGCCGTCGCAATTCCGCAAAGACTCGCTCGGGATCGGCCGGGTGCATTCCCAAGGCGCCCTGCACGGCCGGATCGTCGGCGCGAAGGAAGATATTGGTCGTCTTCTCACGGGCGATCGTGGACGGCACGCTCGGCTCACCGTGTGCCGCCGCCCGCCTGGTCTCGCGCAGACGCTCTCGAACAGCCCGGTTTTCGGGTTCGATGGTCAGCGCGAATTCGTAGTTCTCGGCCGTGTAGTTGTGGCCACACCAAAGCACGGTCTCGTCGGGCAGGGCGGCCAGGCGTTGCAGGGACGTCCACAGCACGCCGGCGTCACACTCCATCGGTCGGCCACACCCGCCGACGAACAACGTATCTCCCGTGAACACGTGGCCGGCGGGCTGGCCGGGCGTCGGCGGCAGGTAGTAGCAGACCGACGTGCGCGTATGCCCCGGCGTGCCAACGACCTGAGCGGTTCGGGGGCCGAGTTCGACGGTGCGTCCATCTTGAACGACAACGTCGAGGCCGGCGATGCGCTGCGCATCGGGGCCAATGATCCGGCAGCCCGTGCGCGACTTGAGTTCGGCCAGTCCGGCGGTGTGGTCGGCGTGATGATGCGTTGCCAGTGCCGCAAACAGCGCCAGCCGCTCTGTGGCCAGAGCCTGCAAGACGGCTGCTGCATCGGTCGGGTCCACAACAAAGGCACCGGCCTCGTCGAGGCGCCAGAGGTACGTGTAGTTGTCACCACACGTCAACACGATCGGTGGGGCTTGCGCTGCGCTTGTATGCTCGAGGTCCATTGTCGCAGAGGGTACCCCAGACCAAGACGTCCGTCAAGGTCGGGCCTGCGCGCCCTGCGGCAGGGCCGAATCGAGCGGATCGTCCGCCGCAAGTGGGCCGGGCCAAAAAATAAGGGCCGCAAGCCTCCGTGCTCACAGCCCGAACGATAATGAAAGCCGATGTTCAACGACAGCATTCTGCGTTTGCACGCCGCACCGATATGTCCGCTGTCAACGTGACCGGACACAGCGATGCCTTCGGCTTGTGCAAACGCCGCTTCGCGACGAAAAAGGGAGACATGGGAGCGCTGCTCTCTTCATCACCCCGTGCCTCCCTGTTGCCGAGTGCCTTGATTTCAGTCCATTGAAAACTGATCGTAAGGGTTCAATTTGCACTGACAACGCGGCACATTGTATGCGTCGAAAGGCCCTCGCGTCAATTGTGGCGACTACGTATTGTGTGTCCTCATTTGTGATGAACATATGATAGGGCACAAAGAGCGACGGCATTGCCCGTCCGTGCGTTGGACGATGGCACGGCCCCGCGTGGCGCTTCCGAGGGCCGACGAAAAAAGGACGCCCGGGCGCTTGTCTGCGCCGGGCGTCCTGCTCGTGAGGATATTCCCTTTGGATATCCTCGGCTGCATGGCCCTTTCCATTGGGTGCGTGGGCCAGGTGGGACGGCCTCAGAAGCCGTAGGCCGCTCGAAGTTGCTCGTTGGTCGGTATGCTCGTATAGTACTCGCCGCGCGGGCCTCGGTACCAGGAACCTTCTCGGGTCAACTGAACGGACGTCATCGATCCGTTGGAGTTGGTGATCCACACGGTGATCGTAGCAGGGGCCGGCTCGATGACGGGAGGCGCGACGATTACCGGTTCGACGACTGGAGGCGGAACGACCACGACCCTTGGCGACGGCATCCACACGGGGCCGTACGGTCGCGGCCACCGTCTGGGGAACACCACCGGGCCGCGCGGGGGACCATAATGGCGGTGTCGTTCAACGTCGCGTCCGATCCAGATGCCCAGGCCGATCTCGGGCGAGATGACCACTTTGGCGCTCGTCCTGGCTTGTGCGGGCACCGGCGCAACCAGCAGGGCGAACAGCACCGCCCCAACTGTGACTGTCGAGATGAGTCTTTGTCGTGTCATCGTCGTACCCTTTCATTGGCTGACGTCCTTGCGTCTACCTGTTTAAGGCCGCCTGCCGACCTCCGGTAACGGTGTGTCTTGGTTCTCATCCGTCCCGTCGCAGCCGCCCGGTGATGGACGCCCCACGGAGCGGCATCTAACCGTAGACCGGAGCATATCTTATGGTGCCTCCAGAGGCCGGGGGGAATCCGACGCGCAGCCCGCATCGGCCTCTGCGATCTGCGTCGGCGGGAAGACCGCCGGTCTGCCCGGGGCGGACGGGGCGCACTATTTCTTTGGGAATTCCGCAATGGTCCTTGTGGTCTTGCCGGGCGGGCCGGTATAGTCATTTCTGTATCACACAGTGAATATGTGGATGATGCGTCCGGGGAGTGGAAACAACGCCGGCCATTCTTGCCATGTGACCCTCGCCTTGGGTCCGACTCCTCTTCGCGGATTCTGTCAGAACGATCCGGACAGGGCCGTCATTGGCTCCGTGGCAGTTCGCAGCTCATTGTGGAACCTCGCTTATGGAAGCGGGCCGTTGCCACAATCTAAACGCGCCGCACAGCGGCGTATAAGGAGAGTCGAGACATGAATATCTACGTGGGGAACCTTGCTCATGAAGTGACGGACAGCGATCTGCGTGAGCTGTTCGCCGGCCATGGCCAGGTGGAATCGGCGAACGTCATCACGGATCGATTCAGCAACGAGTCGCGTGGGTTCGGGTTCGTGGAGATGCCGAACAAGACCGAGGCGGCCGAGGCCATTGAGGCGCTCAACGGACACGACCTGAAGGGCCGCAGCATTACCGTCAACGAGGCCAAGCCCAAGGCCCCGAAGCGCGGTGGCGGTGGCGGTGGCGGTGGTGGTTACGGCGGCGGTGGCGGCCGGGGACGCAGCGGTGGTGGGGGTGGCGGCTACGGCGGTGGCGGGGGTGGTGGTGGCCGAGGTCGCGGCAGCGGTGGCGGGCGCCGGTTCTGATGGACGCCGCCTCGCGGCACATGGCATCCTCTCGTGCCGCACCGACAAGTCAAACGCACGGAAGGCCCCGAGGCCGTTTGAATGCTTCAGCCCATATCGCGGCAGACGTTCAGATGGCCTCGGGCCTTCTGGAGCCTTGCCAGAAAGTCGCTTTTGCGGAAGTCGGACGTCCATTTTCGCATGGTGAGCCATCCGCCGAAGCGGATCACGCAGCGAGCCCATCGTAGGTACCAGCGACTCCAGCCGGCGCGGAGATTGTGCAGCGAGAACACCAGCGCCGGAAACGTCAGGATGCTGGCGCCCACGAGAAACACATACTGGAAGCGGTAGAACCGTCCCATGATCCACTTGGTGCCGCGCTGCATTTGCTGCGCGGTCAGGGGGGCGTCGGGCTCGAACAAAGGGAAATTCCCATCATAGTATTCCCAACCCACATCGTCAGACCCATAGACGCGACACTGGCGTTCGAGCCTTTGACGCAGGCGCGTACCGGGCAGAGGCACCGGGAGCAGGACCTGCACCGTGTCGAGACGCGCCTTGCGGATGAATCGCCGGAAACGTCTGACTCGCTCGGCGACCGGCATGGTGAACGCCTGGTCAGGGAGCGCAGGATAGCCGAAGATGAACATGCCATGCACCCAGAATCCAAACTGGCGGTAGACCTTCACCAGCGAGAGCATCTCTTCGGCCCTGACCTGCTTGTTCATCGCCTTGAGTTCTTCGTCGATAGGTGATTCAAAACCGATGGCGACGTGTGCGACTCCCGCTTCTCGCATGGCGGTCAGTAGCTCGCGGTCCCTGGCTTTGTCGAGCCGAATCTGGACGGTGGCGACCAGACGCCTGCCGATTCGTTGCTGATAGTCGGCCAGCATCCGGCAGAAGCGGATGGCCTCGGCGCGCTGTTGGCCGAAGAGGTCGTCCACAATGAAGAAGTGACGCGCGTCGCGCGTTTCGACCAGGTGACGCATGTTCTCGAACAAACGGTCGGCCGAAGCGCCTCGGGGCACCCCCTTGACGGTGCAGAACTCGCAGTTCATCCCGCAGCCACGGACCCTCTCGACGGGATAGATGCGGATTCTGGCATAGCGAACGAGCGAGAAATCCGGCATGGCGAAGCGGTCGAAGTCGGCCAGCGGCTCGCGCGGGGCCGTTCGAAACACCGTGCCATCTCTCAAGTACGCAATGCCCTTGACCGCGCCGAGGTCAGTTCGCCCTTGCAAGGCGTCGATGAGTTCGCGGATGGTTTCTTCGCCCTCTCCCAAGACGACATAGTCGATGCCGTTGGCGAGGGCCTCGTCGACGTTCTCGCCCGCGAAGTGCTGCCCGCCGGCCACCGTCGTGGCCCCTTGCCGACGGTACCATCGGGCCAGTTCATAGAGTCGGGGGATGGTGCTGGTCAGTCCTCCGTAAAACCCCACGATATCGGCCGAACGCTGTGCCTGCAAGACCTGGTGGTCGGCGCCGACGGCGCCTCTGGGACCATAGCGGCCGAGGTTGTTCTCGTCGATGACCTCCGCATCCCACCCGCCGATCTCGCGGGCGGCGGTCGCCACGCAGACCGGGCCCAGCGCAGTGGTCTTGCATGCGATGCGAGAGTAGATGTTGAAAGTGGGGTACGCTGGCACCACGATTCGAAGTAGATGCCTCTTCATGGTTCGCCTCAGCATTGTCCTGGAAAAGCCATGCTGTCTGATGTTGCTGTGGCTTCATCAGGCACGACCGTACCTCTGCCGGCCCTGGAATTCAAGGACAATTCGGAGCAATTCCGGTAGATCGACGGGGCGGAATCCCTTGCCGGTCCGGCCTACAGCACCTTGGCGCCTTCGCCCTTCTGGATCAGGGGCACGTAGTCTTCCAGCTCTCGCAGGACGCGGGCGTCGGTCAGGTCGATGACCTGGCGCTTCTCGTGCGACATGTAGGCGGCCAGGATCAGCGTGGTGATCGTCTTTCCGTATTCGAGATTGAGCTTGGCGTCTTTGCCCTGCTCGAACGCCGTCAGCGCGTCGATCCACTCGGCGACATACCCGTACAGGTCCGCTTCGTTGGGTTGGAGGATCAAGGAGCCTCGTGAGGCCTGGGATTTCTCCAGGGCCAGTTCGCTGTCCACCACGGCCGTGGCCGCCGCGTCGCTGATGAAGATACCCGATGGCGATTGCAGCGAGTTGACGGTGTACGAGTAGCCCGGCCCGAAGGTCTCCATCAGCAGACGCAGACCCGGCGCATCGTAGATCCAGGAGTTCACGGCCTGCACGATGCTGCGATGGCCGGTCTGGGGGTCTTTCAACTCCAGCGTGACAGTCGAGTAGTCTTCAGCCGGCGTCTTGCTGTAATCGACGCCGCGCGCCTTGAGCTGGCCCAGCCAGGGCTCCTTGCCCCACTTGAGCAGGGCCATGCTGGCGTTGATGGAAACGGGCTGAAGATAGTCCAGCGGCTTGCCGAGCGGGGTGAGCATGAACATGCCGCAGGCGATGCTGTGGCAGCCCATGTCGCAGCAGACGCCGCCGCCCTGCGTGGTGGGGTCCCAGAACCAGGGCTCGTGCGGACCGCCGTGCTCCTCGGCGCTGCGCGCCAAGTGGGCCGGGCCCATCGCCTTCTCGACGCTTGCGAGCTGGTGGCGCGCCTGGAGGATCGACGGCATGTGGATCTGGTTCTCGAAATAGGCCGTTGGGATGTTCATCGCCGTGGCGATTCGCACGAGGGTGTCGGCCTCTTTGACGGTGCGCGCCAGGGGCTTTTCGACGATGATCCCCTTGAGCTTGGCGCCGCTTTCGACCGCTTGGGCGATCTGACGCATGATCTCGACGCGGGCGAAGTTCGGGGCAAAGACGCACACGACGTCCACCGCTTTGGCCAAGTCGGCGACGGTTGCATAGACCTGCGTGTTTCCAAGTTGGTTCTGTCGGGCCACTTGGGCGAGGGCCTCAGCGCCCTTGGGGGCGCAGACGCCCGCGAATTCGCCGATTCGCACGGACCGCAAGGCTCGCTCGTGAAATCCTGCCACAAAACCGGCGCCGATCATCCCAATCTTCAACATCGTTGGTCTCCTTCAATCCGGCGGACATCTCTCGTGGTCGCGTGCTCTGTCACGGCCTGTCCCTGTGTACCGACAGTCGAACGCTCACGCAAGCAAAAAAACGGCAGGGGGCGCGCCCAGTGGCGCCCTGCGGCTCGGGCGCTGTCGGCCGTCCCAGGGGGGGCATTTCCATGCCTTCAGGTCCCATTTCGGCCCGAAATCCTATTGACAACGGGGCCGGTCCGATATAAAATCTTCCCTTGATTTCTGACGGAGTGTGTTCTTCACCCCCTCAGGAGCAATGCCCTCCGACAGAATCATCGCGTACCATTCCAGCAGCACAGAGGGACGAAGGAGTTGTATCGTGAGCACAGGCAAGGTGAAGTGGTTCGATGCAAAGAAGGGGTTCGGCTTCATTACGCCGGACGACGGAGGTGAGGACCTGTTCGTGCACTTCTCGAACATCGAGGCCGACGGGTTCAAATCACTCCTGGAAGGCCAGGGTGTGGAGTATGTGGTGGGTCAGGGCAGGAAGGGACCGCAGGCAACGAGTGTCCGGCCGGGATAGCGGCACGGCAGAAAGCTATGGTGGGAAGAACCACGGGCCTCGCCAAAACGGCGGGGCCTTTTTGTTGCCGTCGCGCAGCGGTTCGGCCGGATCGCCGCGCCATCCATGACTGCCGTCGAAGGGCGGTGAGGGATTCGCCGTCTGCCCTCGATATAAAACGAACTTGATGTTCGCTCCGTTGCTCTCGTCGCCGCATCGTCTATCGCGCCGTTGCCGTCTGTGCGGTTGCCAGATCGAGTTGCCTGTTGCAGCGAGGGCACTGGACCGAGGCGCCCTTGAAGTCGGGCGGGATCTTGAAATGCAGGCCGCAGGAACAGGCCAGGAAGGCGAAGCCGTTGACCTTACGCATGATATCGCCGATCTGGTGGAGTTGCTTCTGCGTTCTTTCCTCCTGTGCCTGCGGAGAGCCGCCGGAGCGCAGGCCGACCTCCTCGCCCCTAAGTGCGGCGGCCGGAACGATGTTCTTCGAATGCGTCACCTCTGTGAATGCCTCGGCATAGTCCTTGTACGATGCGCCGCCCGCCATGCTGCGCAGGATGCGGACGCGCTCGGAGATCGGCGGGTGCGTGCTGGTCAGATCGGACAGCTTCCTCTGGCCCTTCTTCTTGAAGGGGTTGACGATATACATTGGCGCGGTGGCCTGGTTGGCCGGACCCAGTTGCGGGGCCGGGTCGCCGGCGATCTTCTCCAGGGCGCTGGCGAGCCCCTCGGGGTAACGCGTCAATCGAGCTGCTCCTGCGTCGGCCAGATACTCGCGACGACGCGACAGCGCGAAGTACAACAACTGGGCCATGATCGGGGCGAGCACCGCGACGACGACCGCGATCAGGACCAGGACGATCTGGGCCTGGCCGCCACCCTGGTTGCCGCTCGAATAGCGACGCCTCGATCCCATCGAACTATAGAACATCCCGCGCAGAAAGACCTGCGACAACAGGACGATGCCGCCGAGCATGATGCCCGCCAGCGTCACATACAGGATGTCGCGATGGAGGATGTGGCTGATCTCATGCGCGATGACGCCCTGGAGTTCGTCGCGGTTCAGACGGGCCAGCAGGCCGG
>JAAYBA010000337.1 GCA_012719085.1 Planctomycetota bacterium | reverse complement strand
CGTCGGCCGCGAGGCCGCGATGGATGCGTCGGTCGAAGAGGTCGTGCCCGTCCTCAAGCAGGCCCGCGCCAACGGCAAGGTGATCCTCGGCATGAAGCTCTTCGGCGCCGGCGCCCTCACCAGCCCCAAGCAGAAAGACGCGTCTCTGAAATTCGTCTTCGAGAACAATCTGGTCGATGCCATCACGGTCGGCATGCTGAGCATCGAGCAGATCGACGACACCATCGCCCGGATGAACAAAGCCCTCAGCGCGTAGTAAGAGATTGTCTCGGGTGGCAGCCTCAAGCCCGAAGGGCTTGGGGATGGTAAGCCCTATCGAGCCATCCCCAACTCCTGCGGAGTTGAGGCGGCCACCCCTTCATCCCAATCAGCAATCATCAATAATCAATGAAGACGATGTCTTCGGGGATGGCGACGACGTCGCGGTGGCCGGGGCCGAGCAGGGCCTTGATCTCCGTGCTGTGCTTGCCCGCCAGGGTCTTGAGCTGGGCGGCCGACAGGCTCGTGACGGCCTTGGCGGCGCCGTTGAGCAGGACGACGTCGCCGGCCTGGAAATCGCCCTCGACATCTACCACGCCCGACGGCAGCAGGCTCTTGTGATTGCGCAGGGCCCGCATCGCTCCGTCGTCGATTCGCACCGTTCCGGTGGCTCGGCTGTTGAGGATCCACCGCGCGCGGTTGCCCAGCTTGCGCTTGGGCAGAAAGATCGTGCCCACTTCTTCGCCCGCCATGATCCGCGTGACCACGTTCCGGGCCCGGCCGTTGGCCAGGACCATGCGGCAACCCGCCTGCGAGGCGATGCGCGCCGCTTCGATCTTGGTCTTCATCCCGCCGGTGGCATGCCGGCTGACGGCCCCGCCGGCGTTGCGGACGATCTCGTCGGTGATCTCGACGACCGCCGGGATCGGCCTGGCGTCCGCGTGGCGGTGCGGGTCCTTGTCATAGAGCGCGTCGATATCGGTCAGCATGATCAGCAGGTCCGCGTCGATCTTGCTGGCCACCAGGGCGCTGAGCCGGTCGTTGTCGCCGAACGCCGTGCCGATCTCCGCGGTGCTGACGCTGTCGTTCTCATTGAGGATCGGGACGATGCCCAGGCCCAGCAGCGTCTCGATCGCGTTGCGCAGGTTCAGGTACGTCTTGCGCTGGCTGAGCACCTCGGCCGTCAGCAGCACCTGGGCCACCGGGATATCGTGACGCAGAAAGGCCTTGCGGTACTCCTGCATCAGCAAGGGCTGGCCGATGGCGGCGCAGGCCTGGCGCATCTTCATGTCCTTGGGCTTGCCGGCCAGGTGCAGTTGTCCGGCCCCCATGCCGATAGCGCCGGAGGTGATGACGACCACCTGCCGGCCCGTCTCCAGCAGCGAAGCCACCTGCGAGGCGATCCGACGGAAGTAGGCGGCGTCGATGCCGGCGTCCTTGGTCAGCGTGTGTGTGCCGATCTTGATGACCACCCGTTTTGTCTTGCCGAAATTTCTCATACATCTCCCGACAGGGCTGCCACCCGCCACGCAACCGCTACAGGCCGTCAAACAGCGGCAGTTCCTCATCGGCCGTCGAGGCGACCGGCTCGGGGGCGTCCCACGCCTCAAGGCCGCCCGGCTCCTGGGCCGTCCGCAACAGACGACGCATCTCCCGCAGCATCTTGGCGGTGTTCCACTGCCCGTAGCGGCAGGTCCAGTCCTTTCGCAGACGCGCCAGCGTCTGGTGCAGTATATACTTGCGCTCTTCAGGCGACAGTCGTTTCATCAAAGCACTCCGGACAAACGGGGCCGGCTCCGTGGGGTACGGTCCGCTTGCGGCATTGGAAGCGGCCCCCCGACGCCATCCCGGCTGGAAGTCGTTGCCGCTGGCATTCTACGGGGGGCTTCGGCGGTTTTCAATCGCCGTCTTCGTGCGGGCCGTCGCGGATTCCGCGAATTGTCCTGTCGAGGCCAAAATCCGCAGATTCTTGGAATCCCTGCGGCACGGACGGCGTCTTATCCGTTTGACGCCGGCCGGGCGGACCTCTCCGCCCTCGGACAGTGCGTGGGCGGAGTGCCCACCCTGCCATTTTGGCTCGCGGAGATATCGAACGAAGGCAACGGCAACCTTTCTTTTGGAGGCACATCGCATGAGAGATCAGAGACTGTTCAAGGCCGTCGTGTTTCTGGCCATTGTGGCCCTGTCGGTTCCGGCCCTGGCCCAGCCCGCCGGCCGAGGCCGAGGGGGGCTCTTCGGCGACTGGATCGTCAAGAGCGAGTTCGGCGGACGGACAATGGAGTCAGTCCTGTCGTTTGCCCGCGACCAGGACGGCAACCAGACCGGCCAGTGGATCGGTTTCATGGGTGTCACCGACCTGAAAGACGTCCGGATCGAGGACGGCCAGATCCGCTTCACCCGCGAGATGCGCGGCCGCGAAGGCCAGACCATGTCCTCAACCTTCACCGGCCGGATCGAAGACGGCCGCCTCGTCGGCACCATGTCCAGCGAGCGGGGCGAGAACGCCATCGAGGGCCGTCGGGCCCCCCGCGCGCCGCGAATGGCCGGGATCTGGGAGATGACCATCAAGAACGAAGACCGCGAGTTCCCCGTCACGCTGGAAATCAAGGCCGACAACGAAGGCCAGTTGTCCGCGACCTGGAAGAGCGAGCGAGGCGAGATGAAGGTCAACCGCGTCGAACTCGAACGCAACACCCTGACCATGGCGCTCAAGAGCGACAATGCGGACCGGCCGTGGGAAGCGACCTTTGAGGGGCAGTTCCGACAGGAGGGACTGGCCGGCACCATCCGTTCCGAGCGAGGTGAAATGACGGTGTCCGGTGCGCGGCGCGGCGCCGCCCTGATCGGCACGTGGAACCTCGATGCGACGTCCGATCGCGGCACCCGCAAGCAGCGGCTCGTCGTCTATCCCGACATGACCGCCCTCTACAACGCCACGCCCGTCAAGAACGTCACCCTCGACGGCGACAACGTACGCTTCAAGATCGTCCTGTCGTTCGGCGACCGCGATTTCGAGATGGACTTTGCGGG
>JAAYBA010000336.1 GCA_012719085.1 Planctomycetota bacterium | reverse complement strand
GATCCAGATCTTTCGACATCCGGTTCCTTTCCCGTGACGGCCCGACCGAATCCCCCATCACGAGGGGCATTTCAACACCCTCCCATAGTACCGGAAAAGGCGATCTGATCCAAGAGGAATGTGGCAATGGCCGGCCACATCAACTGGCGTCCGGTTTACTACCGGAGAGAAATCTCAGCCCAATATCCGGCTTCGTATCGCCAGCCGGTCGGTTCGTTGACCAACTCGATCTTGATGGTACGACCGGCGTAGGGCGACAGATCGACGACCACATCCGTCCATCCGACTGTGGTTGTCTCCGGGCCGATGGTCTTCCGCAGAAGTTCCTTCGCGTCTACTTTGACGATCAGGTCCCAGTCCCCCCGCGCGTCATGGCCGACGACGAGTCTCAGCGAGCTGTCCCTGTTGACCGGCAACTTGACGGTGCGGCTGATAGCGCAGCCGATCTCCGGGTTCAGCGGATGGGTCACCAATACGTTCCGACGTCCCCGCAGCTCATCCCGGAGCCCCGGATCCATATCCTCGCCGCAGCGGACCACGTTCCAGCCGGGAGCGAACTTCTCGATGGCCTCGGACATGTCCTTGCCGAGCAGAGCCGTGATCTTGGCCATCTCCCGCTTGGAGTACCGTGTTTCGCTGGCCGGGCCGGGGGCCCACGATTGCTCCAGGCGACTTGGCCGGGGGCTCTGGACGGGAATCACAAAGGACTCCTCACCCTGCTCGTCCGTCTGGATCCTCCCGCCGCAATTGACCACGGCATCACGGACCAGGTCTTCGCAGACCCGAACGAGCGTCGGAAAATTGTACGGCGTGTGGCTGAACTTGCCCCACGGATCGAGCGCGATCTTGTATCTCTCGGGCAGGTCCCTGAACCCGATCGTCGTGAACAGGATGCCGGCCGCGTTCGACGGATTGCAGTCGGAGTCCTGACCGCACCGCGTTGAAATGATGATCGTCTGGTCCGGATCACCCTGCCCGTAGAGCAGCCCCATGACGATGTACGCCCCGTTGATCTTGGCGTCGATATTGAAATCGGCTTCGGGACCGGAGCACGAAAAGCGACGATACGCCGGATTCAGATGGTACTTCTCGTTGACCAATTGCCACGTCTTGGTCCAGTCATCCGGATACTGCCCGTGCCAGCGCAGCACGTCGCTGATGCACTCGTGATACTGGCTTTCCTTTGGAATGCAGCGAAGCCCGGCCTCGATGATCTTGATGATGTCTTTCTCGAAGAAGGCCTCGGTGTACATCCCGGAAACGAATTGCCCTCCGTAGAGACCGTCTCCATAGTTCATCAGCCGGCCGAACTTTTCGCCCAGTTGAATTGCCACGTTGGGCATGCCTGGAGCGATGAGTCCTGCGAAGTCCGCTTCGATCTGATAGTCGATGTCGTCGGCATGTTTGTTGTACTTCGGGTGGCCTGAGTCCGGCGGTGCAATGCCGCTGCGCAGGTTGTCGCGACCGGCTTTGTTGGCATGCCAGAGCTGATAGCCGCTGTTGGCGAAATCGATGCCTGCCTGATGGATCGACACGTCGAACCCGTGCAACTCCAGGGTTCGCAGGAAGGTCATCTCAACATAGATATCGTCCTGCTGAAACTGATTGATCAGTCCGGGTTTCCACTCGGGCATCTCGTTGGCGGGAATGATGACCCCGTTGTAGCGAAACTCGGTGGGACCGCCCCAGCCGACGCCGGCCATCTGGCCGATCCATCCCGCTTTCATTCTGTCGACATACTCGGCCACGGGAATCTGCCGCACGTTTTGCTTGCCCGGCGTCAAATTCGCAAGGCGCGCACGACCGCAACCGCCCCCTCCGACAATCATCAGGACAACAACGGCCAGTACCCAACGTCGCCTCATGGTGTACCTCCTTCATTCCGTGCTTTTTGGCCAGGCCACTCCCACCCGGCCTGAGACTGTGTCCGCCCGCAGAATGATCGGGTGCGAGAACCATGCTCGTCAGACACTTATATCGCACTTGCGAGGGCCAGTAAAGTCAAATCAGGACGCTCCACGACACTGTCTGTGAGGCCCGCCGGCGGTCACGGCATATTTGAAAGTGTGCGTTGCAATGACCACGCCGGCCGGTATAATGACGCCTGTTTGAGGCGGCTGAAACGTCTTTCTCCGCGACGGATAATGAATCGGGCTCAAGTGAAGAATCGGGTGCAAAATGTTGTTCTGGCCGTCTGTGCCGCTCTGCTGTACCTGGGCGCTGGGTCGGCCGAAACCGTACGAGCTCAGGACGGCAAGGACCAGCAATCGGTCACTGCCGATCCTCAGCAGCGGTATGTGCTGGCGATTTCCGAACTCAAGGAACTCGTCCGCAGCGCCAGCGTCGCGGAGGTCAAGGACGCTCTCGCCCACCTCAAGGATGATTTCCCTCAGCATGTGGGGCCCGACCTCGAGCTGTTCGCCATGGGGGAACTGGAGTACTGGAAAGACCGATACGCCAGGGCGATGGTGAAATATGAGAAGTTGCTGAAGGACTATCCGGGCAGCGAATTCGCCGGAGCGACGATGGACCGGCAGTTCGAAATCGCCACCGCGTATCTGGGCGGCCGCAAAAAGACCGTGTTGGGTTTGTTTCGCATTCGCGGCTACGCCGAGGGCGTCGAGATCATGGAGCGGCTCAGCGACCGGGCCGGCCTTGATGAGCCCAACGGCGTAGGGCTCAAGGCGGCGATCGCCGTTGCCGAACACTACGAAGGCAGGGAGAGGTATATCGATGCCTATCTGAAGTGGTCGGAGATCGCATCGTATTGGGAGATGGGGCCGATCGGCAAGAGAGCCATCCTGCGCATGGCGGAGAACAACTTCGCCGCCTACAATAAACCTCGCGAGAAACGGCAGCCGCTTCTGGACGCGTCGAAACTGGCCACGGCCAAGACCTACTACGAGCGGTTTGCGATGCGCTATCCGGAGGACGCCGCCAAGCACGACATTCCGGCCAAACTCAAGCGGATCGACGAGCAGATGGCATACAAACAGTACACCATCGGTCGATATTACCATCGCGTCAAAAGGACCGAGGCCGCCAACCTCTATTACGACATGGTCATTGAGAATTGGCCCAACACCGAGGCGGCTGAGATGGCCAGACAAGCCCGACAGGAAATCGCCGACAGGACGAAGGACCGTGCAGAATAGGCTTTGTACAATCCACTGGTGCACGCTTGTGATGTTGACGGGCGGCATGTTGACGGCGATGGGTCTGATGGGTTGCGCCGGAATCGGTGGCTATTCAAACCGGAGCCTGTATCCGGACGACCTTCACAGCGTGTATCTGGAGATGTTCGACAATCGCAGTTTCCGGCGCGAGGTCGAGTATACGCTGTCCGATGCGCTGGCCAAGCGGATCGAGGCAATGACGCCCTACAAGATCGTCTCCAGTCAGGATCGCGCCGACAGCGTGATGAGCGGCCAGTTGCTGTCGATCGAAGAGTCGTCGCTGGTCACCGAGCGCGAACTGGCCCGGCCACTGGAGAAGGAAGTGGTGCTGACAGCCGTGGTCAATTGGAAGAATCTCAACACCGGCCAGCTCATGATCAACCGCCGGACGGTCACGGCGGCCGCAAGCTACTCCGACTTTCAGAATCAAGACTTCACCTATGCCTCCGCGTTGGCGGCAAACAAGCTGGCCCAGAAGATCGTAGAACTAATGGAAACCGATTGGTAATCTGCGCAGGATAGGCGCCCGTCGGGGGGGGTATTCCCCATTCTCGACCCGGCATGGAATCGAACGCTACGATATGAAGAACGATCAGGACAATTCGTCATCGCAGTCCCCCCGCGACGGCAACAGACGTTTGAACAAGAAGCCGCCGCTGCCGAGCTATCGGCGCGGTCCCTTCAGTTGGCTGATCATCGCCATCCTTGTGTTCACGATCATGATGATGCTCCAGCAGGGTCTGGCGACGAACACCCTGCGCTGGGATGAATTCCGCACGCATCTCGAGCGGGGGGACGTCGAGCAGATCGATATCGGGGACACACAGATCGTCGGCAAATTCAGGAAGGAGGCCGCACCCGATCCGAAGGCGATATCGTTTCAGGTCAATTACCGTCCGGAGAGTGGGGCCAAGGAACAGCTCAACGCCGTTATCGAGACCCTTGACCAGAAGGCGGCCGAGGACCCGGGATTCGCGTTGAAATGGGAGTACACCAAGCAGCAGGTCTGGCTGATCATGCTGATCAACTGGGTGCTGCCCATCCTGCTTCTCGTGGGCTTCTTCTACTTCTTCTTCGCCCGCAACCTTCGCGGCGGCGCCGGCGGCATGCTCATGTCGTTCGGCCGCAGCCGGCACAAGGTCCAGGGCAAGGACCGCGTCCGCGTCACCTTCAAGGACGTAGCCGGCATCGAAGAGGCCAAGGACGAGGTCGGCGAGATCATCGAGTTCCTCAAGAACCCCAAGAGGTTCCAGCGTCTCGGCGGGCGCATCCCGCGGGGCGTCCTGTTGATCGGCCCGCCCGGCTGCGGCAAGACGCTGCTGGCCAAGGCCATCGCCGGCGAGGCCGACGTGCCGTTCTTCAGCATTTCCGGCAGCGACTTCGTCGAGATGTTCGTCGGCGTCGGCGCTTCGCGCGTCCGCGACCTGTTCAAACAGGCCAAGGACAACTCGCCATGCATCATCTTCCTTGATGAGATTGACGCCATCGGCCGGCGGCGCGGCGCCAGTTTCGTCGGCGGCGGCCACGACGAACGCGAGCAGACGCTCAACGCGATCCTGGTCGAGATGGACGGTTTCGATACGAACGACCAGGTGATCGTCGTTGCCGCAACCAACCGCGCCGACATCCTGGACAACGCCCTGACGCGACCGGGCCGGTTCGACCGCCAGGTGATCGTGCCCCTGCCCGACCTCAAGGGCCGGGCCGAGATCCTGCGCGTCCATGCCAAGAAGGTCAAGATCGGCCCGAACGTGGACCTGAACCGGATGGCGCGGGGCACCCCGATGTTCAGCGGCGCCGACCTGGCGGCGATCATCAACGAAGCGGCCCTGGCCGCGACGATGTCCAATAAGGACTTCATCGAGATGGCCGATCTCGAAGAGGCCCGCGACAAGGTCCGTTGGGGACGGGCCAAGCGAAGCCGGGTCATCGACAACAAGGAGCGCGAGATCACCGCCTACCACGAAGCCGGCCACACCCTCGTCCAGTCGCTCCTGAAAGAGGCCGACCCGCTGCACAAGGTCAGCATCATCCCGCGAGGCCCGATGGGCGGCGCGACGTTCGCCCTGCCCGAGAAGGATCGCACGATGTTCACCCGGCGCTATTGCACCGCCCTGCTCCAGGTCTGCTTCGGGGGCCGCATCGCCGAGGCGATGTTCTGCGACGACATCTCCAGCGGCGCCCAGTCCGATATCGAGCAGGCCACGCGGATCGCCAAGCAGATGGTCCTGACGTGGGGGATGAGCGATCGCCTCGGTCCGGTCAGCTACGGGCCGGACGGTACACGGGACATGGGCTTTCTCATGCAAACCGAACGGGAGTATTCCGAGACGACCGCCGAAGCCATCGATGCGGAGATCCGACGGATCCTCGATGAGGCGTATGCAGAGGCCAGGCAACTGATCGAAGAGAACAAGGAGCGACTGGAAGGCATCGCCACGGCCCTGCTCAAGTACGAAACGCTCGACGCTGACGACGTCAAGCTCATCCTGGCAGGTGGCCAACTGGACAAGCCCACGGTCGGCGATCTGCTCGCTGCCGAGCAGGCCAAGAGCGGCAACGGGGCCGGAGCCGAGCAGAAGGCGACGCAGACGCCGTCTGCGTAGGCATCTTTGGGTTGGCAGGGATATCGAGGTGATTGCGAACAGGCCGTTTCTCACATGTTTGGCATCGGTCACATTGTTCGGCGCATGGGTCGCTGGGGCCGAAAGTCACCAGGCCCTCGAAGTGGCTCGCGTCGATAGTGAGCATTCGAGCGCGTTCCTGCAGGTTGTTGCAGTCGATGGGCGGCCGCAGTTGGCAGTGGTGTTCGAGGGCACCGACGACCTTCACTACTACGCCAGGTCCGAAACGGCCCCGGCTCCTCAATTCAATCTGAGGATTCGACCCTCCGCGGAAGGACTGGACTTTGGCGAGCCGGCCTTCCCACCGTGGCAGATGTTCCACGACGTCGGCCTCGACACAGAGGTCGAGGTCTACGTGGGCGATTTCCAGGTTTTGGTCCCTCTGTCCCCCGTTCCCGACGGCCCCATCCGGGTTGATGTTCGCCTCACAGGCATGGCCTGCACCAGTCAACTGTGTCTGCCTCCCTTCGACAAGACGTTGAGTGCCCGTGTCGATTTCTCCGCCGCCACCGTGGAGCCACTTGCAGCGGCCGAACCATCCAATGGACCGCAAGCGACACAGACGGTTTCTCCTGCGCCGGAGCCGGCGGCGGGTGACCGATCGGCCGAACGGCAGGCGGTTTTGCCCTACGGCACGGTCGTCTATTATCTGCTGGCTATCCTGGCAGGTGTCTCGATCAATCTCATGCCCTGTGTGTTGCCGGTCATCCCGCTGATCCTGATGCGTCTGATCGACCAATCCAAGCGATCCGATGGCAGTCGTCTTGCAACCGGCCTGGCGTTTTGCGTTGGTGTGGTCCTGTTCTTCGCCGCGTTCGCTCTCGTCTCAGCGGTCATCAACCTCACGACCGGGGCGGTCCTCGACCTCAACAGCCTGTTCCGCTACCCCAGCGCGGTCATTGTTCTGTTTCTGGCCATCGTGTTGTTCGGCCTGGCCATGCTGGACGTGGTCACGATCTCGCTGCCGTCGGCGCTCGCGAGCCAACAGGGTTCGGGCTCCGGCCTTCTGGGCACAGGGGGCATGGGGTTCTTCGCGGGCGTTCTCAGCACGCCGTGTAGCGGGGCCCTGCTGGGCTTCGTCCTGGTCTGGGCCCAGACACAGCCCCTGGCGGTCAGCAGCACCGCCATCATCCTGATGGGGGTGGGCATGGCGCTGCCCTATGCCGTGATCGTCTCGGTTCCGTCGCTGCTGGAACGCGTCCCGAAGCCGGGGACGTGGATGGAGATCTTCAAGAAATCGACGGGCTTCCTGCTGTTCTTCATTGCGGCCAAGCTCACGTTGGCGGCCCTGCCCAAGGATCGCCTCCTGAACGTGCTGACCTACGGCATCGTGTTCAGTTTCTGCGCCTGGATGTGGGGGGCGTGGGTCGGGTTCGCGACACCCGCCGGCAAGAGGCGGCTCGTCCGCTCTGTCGCCCTTCTGATCGCCGTCGGCGCCGCCGTCTGGCTGCTCCCGGCCGGGGGACCGCCGGAGGGAGCGTCCATCGACTGGCAATCCTACGACCGCCAGGCCGTCAGCCGTGCGACGTCGCAAGGGCAACCCGTCCTGCTGAAGTTCACCGCCGACTGGTGCACCAACTGCAAGATCGTCGAGCGAAGGGTCTACCACGATCCCGACGTCATCGAGCGAATCGAGCGCAAGAACGTCCTGCCGATCATGGCCGACACGACATTGATCGACTATCCGGCGACCCGGGACTTTCAGCAGATCTACGGCGAGGCCGGCAATGTCCCGGTGACGATCGTTGTGCTGCCGAATGCAGAGGTCCGCAAGTTGCGCGGCATCTTCGACAAACAGGAGTTGATCGATCTGCTCGACGAGCTGCCGGAGGGACCGAAGTAGATGGCGAAACAGAAGGCCGCCGGGCCCACGACGAAAACATCCAAAGCCAAGGCCCGCGAGTTCGACACGGTGGCGGCGAGGCAGCGCGTCAAAGAGATCTTTCCCATTCTGCGAAAGACCTATCCGAACGCGAAGGTGGCGCTGAACTTCACGAATCCGCTGGAGCTGCTGATCGCCACGATCCTGTCCGCCCAGTGCACCGACGTGCGCGTCAACATCGTGACCCAGGATCTCTTCCAGAAGTACACGTCGGTCTCCGATTGGGTCGACGCCGACGTCAAGGAGATCGAAGAGGACATTCGAACCACGGGGTTCTTCCGCAACAAGGCGCAGAACATCAAAGACGCCTGCACCCGGATCGTGGCTGAACACCACGGACGGGTTCCCCAGACGATGGACGAGCTGACTGCCCTTCCCGGGGTCGGTCGCAAGACCGCCAACGTCGTGCTTGGCAACGCCTTCGGCATTCCCGGGATTGTCTGCGATACGCACGTGATCCGGCTCTCACGCCGGCTCGCACTGTCCGATAACTCGGACCCGGTAAAGCTCGAGTTCGATCTGGCCGATATCGTCCCCAAGAAGGATTGGACGCTCTTCAGCCACCTGTTGGTCTTTCACGGCCGCAATCTCTGCAAGGCCCGAAAGCCCAATTGCCCGGAATGTCCGATCGCGGCCTGCTGTCCGGCTGCGAACCGACCCGACCGATGGTAACGAAACGAATGACAACCCGAATCGCCGGAAACGAATGAGATGATTAATACCCCCGACAAACCCGTGCAGGACCTCTGGCGGATGTTCCGGATCATGGCCGAGTTCACCGAGGGCTTCGAGGAGCTGGCCTCCGTCGGGCCGGCCGTCTCGATCTTCGGCTCGGCGCGAACGCCGTCCGACCACCGCTACTACACTATGGCGCAACAGACCGCCGCTCAGATCGCCCAGGCGGGGTTCACCGTCATCACCGGAGGTGGAGGCGGCATCATGGAAGCCGCCAACAAGGGCGCCGCCGAGGCCGGAGGAACCAGCATCGGCCTGAACATCGAACTGCCGATGGAACAGGTCCCCAACGACTACCAGAACCTCTCCCTGCACTTTCGATACTTCTTCGTGCGCAAGGTCATGTTCCTCAAGTACGCGCATGGGTTCATCGTCTTCCCGGGCGGCTACGGGACGATGGACGAGCTCTTCGAGGCCCTGGTCCTGATCCAGACGCTCAAGCAGATCCAGTTTCCGGTCGTCCTGATGTGTCGCGACTTCTGGGATGGTCTGATCGACTGGATCAAGAACACGATGCTCGGGAAGTACGAATACATCTCACCGGAAGACCTCGACGTGTTCACCGTCACGGACGACCCGTCCGCCGCGGTCAAGATCATCACCGACTTCCGCGACCAGCAGGGCCAGAGCGGCCTGGTGATGCCGCCCGGCATGAAGAAGGAATCCGGTGCCGAGACGCGACACGATGCCAGCCCGTTCACCGGCTGATCCACGGGACCGCACCGTCTCCGAACGGGCGACGCGCGCTCATTCGTGCCGCAGCGACTCGATGGGGTCCATATTGGCGGCGCGATAGGCCGGATACAGGCCGAAGGCAATTCCCACGGCCCCGCTGATCCCGAAGGCCAGAATCAGCGAGCTTCCCGTGATGACCGTGCGCATCTGACCGAAATGCGTCACGAAGAACGGGATCAGGGCGCCCAACGCCATTCCGAGCAAGCCGCCCGACAGCGTCAGGATCAGCGTCTCGGAAAGGAACTGAATCACGATGTCCTTCTTCTTGGCGCCAAGGGCCCGACGGATACCGATCTCCCGCGTGCGCTCGCTGACCGTGGCCATCATGATGTTCATAATCCCGATGCCGCCCACCAGCAGGGAGATGGCGGCAATGGAACCGAGCACGATGGTGAAGATCCGCTGGAAGTCCTTGGCCTGCCGCATCAGCTCCAGGGGAACAACGATCTCGTAGTCGTTCTTCTTGTGGAAGCGGGACAGAAGCGTCTGCACGCTTTGCCGTGTTCCCATGACCATGTCTACATCCTGGACCTGCACGATGATCTCCTGGAGCTCGACCCGTTCGAGCGTCCCGCCGCTGCCCGAGGAAATCTGCATCGACATCTCGCCAAATCGGTCTTTCACCGTTGTCAACGGGACATACATGGCGCCTACATTGGCGCCAGCCGCTTTCTTGGCCCCTGTGGCGTCCTTGGTTTCCAGTTCAGGTGAGGTCGGCGTCTTGCTCTGCTCGGTGGTGATTCCCACCACACGGTAGTAGTCTCCGCCAACCTTCACAGCCTGGCCGATGGGGTCGTCGAAGGCGAACAGCTCTTTGACCACCCGTTCGTCGAGAACACAGACACCCTGCTTGTAGTGCATGTCGGTGGTGCTGAGAAAACGCCCGAATCGGATACGGGTGGGAGAGATGTTCGGAAACCAGGGGACGGTGCCGACGACCTCCAAAGACACTCGGCGATTGCGATACAGCGCCTGTTGCGAGATCCGACGGTTCGGTACGATCACCTGGACGTCCGGAATACCGTTCTGAAATCGCTCGGCGTCGTCGTATGTCAGGCCATACTCCATCAGGGTTTGCTGTTGTCCCCCGGCGACCTGGTCTTCGGGGGGCTTGATGGTTCTGATGATGATGTTGCGGCTGCCGAGCTGGGCGATCTTCTCCTGTGCATCACGGCTGGCCCCCTCACCGATCGCCAGCATGGCGATAACGGACGAGACGCCGAAGATGATGCCCAGCGCCGTCAGCGTCGAACGCAACCGGTGCATCCACAGGCTCTTGGCCCCCAGCTTGATCGTGCGTTTCAGACGAAAAATGAACATAGCATCCTACCGTGTGTTGAACTCTTCTTTGTCGATGCGCCCGTCGAAGAGCCGAATCACCCGTTCGGCGCGCGTGGCGATATGCTCGTCGTGGGTCACGACGATCAGCGTCTTGCCCTCCTCGCGAAGGCGGTCCAGAATCATGAGAATCTCGGCGCCGCTCGAAGAGTCGAGGTTTCCCGTCGGTTCGTCGGCGAGAATGATCAGCGGGTCGTTCGCCAAGGCGCGGGCAATGGCCACCCGCTGCTGCTGACCGCCGCTGAGTTCTGAGGGCCGGTGTCTGAGCCGCTCGCCCAGGCCAACCATCGTCGCCAGCTCTTCCGCCCGCTCGGCGCTCTCATGCTCGCTGTAGCCCTGGTAGTACATCGGGATTTCGATGTTCTCGACGACGTTCAGTTGAGCGATCAGGTTGAAGGACTGGAAGACGAAGCCGATGCGCGCTCCACGAATCATAGACAGGTCGTCGTCATCCAATACGGAAACGCTCTGGCCGCCGAGACGGTAGTCTCCGCTGGTCGGACGGTCGAGGCAGCCGATCATATTCAGAAGGGTCGACTTGCCGGAACCACTTGGCCCCATGATCGCCACGTACTCACCGCTGTTGATGGCCAGATTGATTTCTCGCAGCACCCGCAATTCTGTGGCTCCGAGTTGGTAGCTCTTGCACAGGTCTTCCATCGCGAGGATGGGGCCTTCGGCGTCGAAATCGAGCTCTTGACGGAAGTCTATCATCGTTGCTGGTATCCTTCGCCTCTCGCCGAGACGGAAACCTAATTTGTCTGGTCACCTGCCGGCGGAGCCGGTGGCGTGGCTTGGGAGGGGCCGCTGGACGGAACGCCCTGGCCGGTCTGCTCCCCCGCGGGGTCGCTCCCGCCCCGGCGACCGCGGCCACCACCTTGACGCTGGAAACGCTCCATCATCTGCTGACGTTGCTCGGGCGTCATTTCCATCATCCGCTGACGCTGTTCAGGGGTCATCTCGGCGCCGCCCGGCGTCCTTGGACCGCCACCCTGGCGCTGGAAGCGTTCCATCATCTGCTGCCGCTGCTCGGGGGTCATCTCGGCGCCGCCCGGCATCCCCGGACCGCCGCCCTGACGTTGGAAACGCTCCATCATCTGTTGCCGCTGCTCGGGGGTCATCTCGGCGCCGCCCGGCATTCCCGGACCGCCGCCCTGACGCTGGAAACGCTCCATCATCTGCTG
>JAAYBA010000335.1 GCA_012719085.1 Planctomycetota bacterium | reverse complement strand
GAATCGTGTGGAGGATTTGTATCGGGTCGGGATTTCTGGTAGAGTATCGGCTTTGGATCTATCAGGAGTACCGACATTGGGCAAGACACTGACCTATAAGATATTCGAATCGCACCTGATCGAGGGGTCCGCCGCAGGCGGAGCTCCGGGCGAGCCGATTGCGATTCGGATCGACCAGACGCTGACGCAGGACGCCACCGGCACAACAGCCTTTCTGCTGTTCGAGTCGATGGGCGTGCCGCGGGTGCGGACGGACCTGTCCGTCAGTTACATCGACCACAACATGGCCGGGTTCGGCCCGGAAAACCACAACGACCACCTGTATCTCCAGACCGTCGCGGCCAAGAGCGGCGTTTACCATTCCCGCGCCGGCAACGGGATCTGCCACCAGGTGCACCTGGAGCGTTTCGGCAAGCCCGGCGCGACGCTGCTGGGCAGCGACTCGCACACGCCGACCGGCGGCGGGATCGGCATGGTCGCGATCGGGGCCGGCGGCCTCGACGTCGCGGTCGCCATGGCGGGCGGGCCATTCTATCTGGCGTGTCCGAAGGTCCTCGGCGTCAAGCTGACGGGCCGGCTGAACGACTGGGTCGCCGCCAAAGACGTCATCCTCAAGCTGCTGAGCATTCTCTCGACGAAGGGCAACGTCGGCTGGGTGGTCGAGTACTTCGGCCCGGGCGCCGAGACGCTCAGCGTGCCCCAGCGATCGACGATCACGAATATGGGCGCCGAGCTGGGCGTCACAACCAGCCTGTTCGGAAGCGACGAGCAGACACGGGCCTTCCTGGCCGCCCAGAAACGCGAGCAGGACTACCGGCCCTTGCAGGCCGATGCGGACGCCGAGTACGACCGGATCATCGAGATCGACCTCTCGAAGCTCGAACCGCTGGCGGCCTGTCCGTCGTCGCCCGACAACGTCAAGGCCGTTCGCGAGATCGCCGGGACCAAGGTGGGCCAGGTCGCGATCGGCAGTTGCACCAATTCGAGCTACACCGATCTGATGATGGTCGCCGGGGTCCTCAAGGGCCGCCTGACTGACCCGATGGTCGAGCTTGGCATCTCGCCGGGCAGCCGGGAAGTGCTGGAGATGCTGGCCCGCAACGGGGCGCTCGCCGATCTGATCGCCGCGGGGGCGAGGATTCTCGAATCGGGCTGCGGGCCGTGCATCGGCCAGGGCTTCTCGCCGGCCGACGACGTGGTGAGCCTGCGGACGTTCAACCGCAATTTCGCCGGGCGGACCGGGAGCAAAGGCGACCGGGCCTATCTCGTCAGTCCCGAGACGGCGGTCGCGGCCGCTCTGACGGGCGAGATCACCGATCCGCGAGACCTCTCCGAACGGATGGGCATTGCGTTTCCCAGAATCGAGATGCCGTCGCAGTTCCACATCGACGACAGCATGATCGAGCCGCCGCTGGATGAGGCAAAGGCCAAACAGGCCGAGGTCGTTCGGGGCCGCACGATCGTGGTGCCCGAGACGCCGCCGCCGCTTCGCAAGAGCCTCGACGGACAGGTCCTGCTCAAGTGCGGCGACAAGATCACGACCGACCACATCATGCCGGCCGGGACGTTCCTGAAGCTGCGCTCGAACGTGCCCGAGTATGCCAAGGTGGTCTTCAACTGCTTCAACGAGCCGGGCTCGCCGACGTTTGCCGAGCGGGCCCTGGCGCTGAAGGCCAAGGGCGTTGGCGGGATCATCGTCGCCGGCGAAAGCTATGGCCAAGGCTCGTCGCGCGAGCACGCGGCGCTGTGCCCGATGTACCTGGGCGTCCGCGCAGTGATCGCCAAGACCATCGAGCGGATCCATCGGGCGAATCTGATCAACTTCTGCATCGTGCCGATCCGCTTCGCCGATCCGGCCGATTACGACGAGATTGAACCGGGCGACGAACTGACGATCGACGATTTGATCGGGGCGGTCAAGAATGCCGAGACCGTCACGATCGTGCGCAAACGCGACGATGTTGAATTCACCGGCCTGCTGGAGTTGTCGAGCCGCGACCGCGAGGTCCTTCTGGCCGCTGGTCTGCTGAGCTACACGCGAGAGAAGGCCCATGCGTGAGAGAACGGTCAGCGTTTTCGGCACGGCGCGGGCCCGCGCGGGCGAGCCGATCTTCGCTCTCGCCGAGCATCTGGGCCGGGAATTGGCGCGGGCGGGATTTACCGTGGCCAACGGTGGCTATGGCGGGACGATGTTGGCGGCAGCCAAAGGGGCCCACGACGCCGGCGGGAAGGTGATCGGCGTGACTTGTTCAGCGTTCAGGAACAGCGTCGCCAACGAGTTCGTCACGGAAGAGGTGACGACCGCCTCGCTGGACGAACGGCTCGAGAAGCTCATCCGCCTGGGTCAGGCGTACGTCGTTCTGCCGGGCGGGACCGGGACGCTGCTGGAGCTGGCCGAGGTCTGGGAACTGAAGAACAAGAAGTTCTTCGACCGGGCCAAGCCGATCATGCTGTTGGGCGATTTCTGGAGGCCCTTGGTCGATCTGGTCTGCCGCGACGACCCTCGCAGCGCCGAGCACGTAGTCTTTGCTGAGGAACCGGCCGACGCCGTCGGTCGGATCATGGAGGTTCTTGGCAAATAGTCCGAGGATATGAAGATGAGAATGAGACGGACGAAATTCGCAACGATCGTTCTGTGCGTGGTGCTGTCGACAACGGTCCTTGCAGGTGAAGCGCCGCCCTCAACGAGCCCGGTCATACCCGATGGGACGGTGATCCAGGCCGTCGACGGGGCACTGGTTCGCAACGACAGCAACGATCTCTGGCTCTTCCAGTTCGCACGCGATGTCGATGGTGTCGGCGGCGCGCTGCCGGCCGGCTCTTCGCTCGAAGTGCTGCCCTCGTCGATTCTCGACGGCATGGTCGTCGACGCCAACGATCGTCTGCTGCCTCGCTACCGGCTCAGCGCCGTGGTGACGCGATACAGGGGCGCCAACTATCTGTTTCCCACCTACTACCTGCCTCTGAGCAAGCTCAAGGACGCCGATGGATCCGAGACGCTGGAGGAGCCTGGGGACGGTATCCAGACGGTGTCCGACGGCGCGATGGAGATTCCCGACGAGGTGCTCGAGAGGATGAGGACGCGGCGGCAGGCGCGCGGCCCCCAACGCCGGGAAGCCGACGAGGCCCCCGCGGAAACCGGACGCAGGGCGAGGACGCACGTGCTGGTCGACCGCGTCGGGTTCATCGAGTTCAACGAGGGCTACCCGACGTTCGTCCCGGACGGCCTCGGCAGGAACGTCTCGCAGACCCGTTACGAACTGCTGCCGTGCAGCATGTTGGAGCAGGCCGAACGGCGGCTTGCCGCGTTTCCCCAGCCAATCCGCTTCAACGTCGCCGGACTGGTCACGGAGTGCCAGGGCAAGAAGTACCTGCTGCTGCAACGGGCGATCCGTGTCTACAACTATGGCAACTTCGGTGGATAGAATCCAATGAGCGAAGGGTTGGAAGAACTGCTGATTTTGGGATCGGACCCGCAGGCAAAGGGCAACATCGCGAAGCTGCGGCTCGATATGCTCGCCGCCGCACGATCGGCCAGCGAGGACGATGCACAGAACCGAACGGTGGTCGAGGTGTTGCGCGGCATCCGCCAACGAGGCGATGAGGCGGTGGCCGCGTATACGGGGAAGTTCGACCGGGTCAGCCTGCGGCCCGACGAATTCCGCATCAGCGGCGACGAGCTGGCCCGGGCCCATGCCTCGATGGACGCCAAGCTTCTTGCGACGCTGCGTGAGGCCATTGAGAACGTCCGCGCCTACCAGGCGAAGATCTTCCTCGGTCACAACTCGTCCTTCTCTGACGGGACAGGCATCCGTTATACCCCGATCCGTCGGGCCGGCGTTTGCGTTCCGGGCGCCTCGGCGCCATTGCCCTCGACGGTCATCATGACGGTGGTTCCCGCCCAGGTGGCGGGCGTCAAGGAGATCGCGGTGGTCTCGCCGCCCCGCTGCGAGGGGAGCATTCACCCGGTGATCCTTGCGGTCTGTCACGAACTGGGTGTCGGCGAGGTCTACCGCATCGGTGGCGTGCAGGCAGTCGGCGCGCTGGCCTATGGAACACAGAGCGTTCGCAAGGTGGACATCATTGTCGGGCCGGGCAACTCGTGGGTGCAGGCGGCCAAGAAGCACGTCGCGGGCGACTACGTGGCGATCGATTCGATCGCCGGCCCGAGTGAGGTCTTCATCGTCGCAAGCGACGAGGCCGATCCCGCGTGGGTTGCGGCCGATATGCTCAGCCAGGCCGAGCACGCCGCCGACAGCAGCGCTATCGTCGCGACCGATTCCGAACCGTTGGCCCGCGCCATTCTCCAGCAGCTTGCCTCGCAGCTTGCGGAACTGCCGCGCGCCGATGATGCGCGGGCGTCGCTGAAGCGTTTCAGCCGGGTCATTGTGGTGGCCGATATGGATGCCGCTGTGGAACTGGCCGACGAATTCGCCTCCGAGCACCTGGAAATCCAGTGCGGCTCGCGCAGCAGACAGATCGCCGACCGAATCAACAATGCCGGGGCCATTTTTATCGGTCCACACACACCCGTTGCGGTCGGCGATTATTGGGCCGGACCGAGCCACACCCTGCCCACCGGGACGCGGGCCAGGTTCTCCAGCGCCCTGACCAGCAACCATTTTCTCAAGTCCATCAGCCTCATCGAATACCGCGCTGAAAAACTGGCCGCCTGCGCCGACGACATCATCCGCCTCGCCCAGGTCGAAGGCCTCGACGCCCACGCCCGCAGCGTTGCGATCCGCCGCTCGTAGTGTGCCCCTGAGGGCACGGAGGGTAGGAACGCCTGCCAGCGTCACTACGAACGAGGTTCTGTGACTCATAGCCCCCAGTCGAGCTTGTCGGCGTTACGCCAGTAGAAGCGACCCAATACATGCGCCAGTACGAAGGCCACGTAGACTGACGTCGCCAGACCGACGGCCTCGAGCCAAAAGGGCCGCATCTCCTCTTCTTCCATCCCGACCTGCGAGCCAAGCCATAACAAGGCCCCCATAGCCGCCAGGACAATCAGCAGGACGATGTACGAAAAAAGCGTACGGAAGATTGAGCCGAGCAGGAACAGAGGGTTCAGCGCACTGAGCGAATCGTTGACCACCATCGCCAGCAGGCCGATGGGGAAGAACACGAGGGTATAGGCGGCAAGACCCCAGAAAATGGCGTCGCGCCCGGGAGCGAACATCGTGCAGAGAACGAACGGGACGAAGTAGATGATGCAGACCGCCAGCAGGTAGGAGACGCGCGACCACATCTCGCTTTGTCCTGCTCCGACAAACTCCGGGGCGCGCGTGCCGCCGCGGGCACTGTCGTGGATACATTCCGCGAGATACCAGGCGGCACAGAGGCCGAAGATGAAAGAGACCGCGACAAGTACACAGCCCGCCCGTCCGACCAGCGGAACGAAACGACGGACCAACTCCGACAACAGGTGGGCGCCGACAAAAAGGACAAGCACAGTCACGCCGGGACCGCTGGTCGGGTACAGCAGAACATCGACTGGCCAGGCGAAACGGCGCTCGCCCGTAAGCGAATCGCCCCGTCGGACACCGAGGGAGGTCAGAAGCCGCTCCTCTTCGCGTTGCCGCTCGGCGACTCGCTCCCGCAGTTCCCGCTCATCGGGCAGGTTCAGCATCGCTCCATCCAGCGGCTTGGCGGGCGTGATGAGCGTCAACTCGTCGTCTTCGATCTCCACAACGGGTTCCGGCGTGGACGCCTGCGGGATCGTGACCTCCGCCTTGCACCGCGGACACCGACTGACCCGCCCCGCGCGGTCCTCCCGGACGACAAGTCTCTGCGAACAATTCGAACAGCGAAACTCCAGCATAAGACCCTCAACGTCCGATCGGCGAACGACGTCCAGCCGCACACGACGCACCGACCACGAGGTTCTATGCGCCGAGCTTTGCCTTGACCAGAGTGCTGGCCTGGGCGAGGGCGTCGTCGAGTTTGGCGGGGTCCTTGCCGCCGGCCTGGGCCATCTGGGGTCGGCCGCCGCCGCCACCACCGACGATCGGGGCGATCTCCTTGATGACATCGCCGGCCCTGAGACCCTTCTTGACCAAGTCATCGGTCACGCCGGCCAGCAGCACGACCTTGCCGTCGTCCTCGAAGCCCAGCACGATGGCGGCCGAGCCGGCCTTCTTCTTGAGCATGTCCACGGCCTCACGGGCCCGCTCCATGGATGTAGACGCCAGACGGCCGACAATAATCGATGAATCTCCCGCTTTCACGCAGGCGTCGAGCAAATCGCGGGCCTCGGCCAGCGTATCGGGGCCGGTGGCCTTGGAGGCGGTCTTGAGCTCCCGGCTCAGCTTCTTGTTGTCTTCGAGAAGCTGCGTGACGCGGTCGACGAGCTTGTCGGCCGGGATCTGGAGCAGAGCGGCGAGGCGATCGACAATCTCGCCAGCCTGTTCGAGATAGCCCATCAGGGCCGCACCGGTCATCGCGGTGATGCGTCGAACGCCGGCCGAGATGCTCTCTTCTTTGAGGATCTTGAACCCGCCGATCGAGCCGAGCTGATCGACGTGGGTGCCGCCGCAGAACTCCCGGCTGAACGCCCTGTCGAGCTCGGTCTCGTTGCCGGCGCCGACGGCCACGACGCGAACCTCGTCACCGTACTTCTCGCCAAACAAGGCCATCGCGCCGAGTTCCTGCGCATCGTCCTTGGCCATCACCTTCCAGGTCACGGGCAGATCGGAGGCGATCTTCTCACGGACGAGGCTCTCAACCTTGGCCAGTTCGTCTTTCGTCGGCGCCTTGGGATAGGTGAAGTCGAAGCGAAGGTAATCGGGCCCGACGTAGCTGCCCTGCTGCGTGACGGATTTGCCGAGCACCTGCTGCAATGCCCACTGGAGCAGGTGCGTAGCGGTGTGGTTCTT
>JAAYBA010000334.1 GCA_012719085.1 Planctomycetota bacterium | reverse complement strand
GCAGGTGCTGATGCCCGGCGAAACCGCAGCCCCCGGGACGGAGACCGGGAAGACCGGTACGCCGGACGTGCAGACGGCCGGGGTTGCGTATACGGTGACGGTCTATTCGGTGGATGCCTACTGGAACTATGCCAGCGGCACTTCCTACAATGTCCGGCTCGACACGACCGATCCATATGATGCGCTGCCGTCGGCCTGGCAGTATTCGGGGGGGACGTGGACCTTTGTCATCACGAACAAGACCGCCGGCAGCTGGACCGCGACGGCAACGGTCTATTACAATTATCTGACGGCGGGAACGGGGACGGAGTACACGGTGGTGGCGGGTCCGGCGATCAAGCTGCAAATCCTGGTGCCGGGGGAGACGGCGGCCCCAGGGACGACCAACGGCAAGACCGGCACGCCGACGGGGCAGACGGCCGGTACGCCGTTCAACGTGACGGTCAACGCAGTGGACATGTATTGGAACGTGGTGAATACCAACGACACGATCACCATCACCTCCAGCGATCCGAACGCGGCGCTGTCGGCCGACGCGGCGCTGAGCGTGGGTTCGCAGGTTTTTGAAGTGACCTTTCGGACGGCCGGGGGCACGCGCACGGTGACCGCCACGGACGTCACCGATCCCGGCAAGGCGCCAAGCATCAGCGCCGCCATCCCGGTCAACGTGGGAGCGTTCGAAAAGCTGCTCATCGTACTGCCGGGCGAGACGTTTGCGCCGGGGACGGCCACCGGCCGCACTGGCACGTCGAATGCACAGACTGCCGGGATCGTTTTCACGGCGCGGGTCTATGCCGTGGACGCCAACTGGAACACCGTGAGCACTAATAACACCGTCGGCCTGTCTTCGAGCGATCCGGCCGCACAGTTACCGGCCAATGGGGCGTTGTCCGCGGGCACCCGGAACTTTATCCTGACGAATCGGACGGCTGGCTTGCAGTTTCTGACGGCCACGAACGTCACCCAGCCGGCGATGGCGAACGGAACCAGCACAGACTACGAGGTGATGCCGGCGGCGGCCAACCGACTGGCAATCCACACCCAGCCGTCGGCGATCGCGGTGGCGGGCGTGCCGTTCGCCCAGCAGCCGGTGGTGCGAATCGAGGACATGTTCGGCAATTGGCGCAGCAACGACACCCTGACCGTCAGCGGGGAGCGGCTAGCGGGGGTGGGGGATCTGCTGGGCACCACGAATATCGCGGCCGTGGCCGGTGTGGCAACGTACACGGATCTGGCGCATCCGCTGGTGTCGGACATCACCATCCGGTTCACGAGCGGGGCGTTGAACGCGGCCACCTCGAGCGTGATCGCGGTCGGCGCGGCGGCGTTCACGAAGCTGCAGGTGCTGCTGCCCGGGGAGACGGCGGCGCCGGGGACGCCGACGGGCAAGAGCGGCGTGCCCGAGACCCAGTCGGTCGAAATCCCGTTCACGGTGACCGTCCGGGCGGTGGACGACAACTGGAACTTCATCAACACGGTGACGGACGTCGTGGCGATCACCTCGAGCGAAGCTGGCGCGACGCTGCCGGCCAACGCCGCCCTGGTCGGCGGCATCCAGACCTTCGAGGTGGCGCTGAACGAAGCGGGGGTCTGGACCGTGACGGCCACGGACGTCAGCGACGGCGACAAGGGCAGCGACACGAGTTCGGACATCACCGTGATCGACTCCATGCTGCAGCAGTTCTATCTGCCGATGCCCGAGGAGCACATCCGCACGGCCTTCATCACCATCAATTCGGGCGGTACCTCCATGGGCACGAACATGGTGGCGATCTTCTCGATCGTGGTGAGCGTGCCGGGCACCGTGGTGGTTTACGACCAGTGGGAAGACGGCTACGAAGGCAACATTAACAGCCCGACCAACGCCAACACGCAGATCTGGGGCGACGGCAACGACGTGAACGGCATCTGCCCCGGCTTCAGCAGCGATCCCGCTTCGATTCCCGCCGGCACGGTGCTCTCCTTGCGCAACAACGTGGGCATTCCCCGCGTGTCTGCGCGGATCTATTACGACGGCGGCGACCGCATCTCGGCCAGCCGCCCGATCACTGTGACGCGCGCGGGCTGGTCGGTCAACCGCGGGCCGGTGATGGGCAGCTCGGCCGAGGTCCACAGCACCCTGAACCACGGCACCAACTTCATCGCGCCGCTGGGCGAGGATGTTTCGGCCAATGGCATGTTCACCTATTCGGGAATGATGATCATGGCCGACCAGGACAACACCCAGGTGGTCATTGATCTCGATGGCACGAACAGCCTGGCCCCGACCACGAATGTCATCCAGCGCGGCTATTACGGGGCGTTCCTGGTCAACGATGGCGTCAAGAAGGGCGCGACCATCCAGTCCGACAAGCCGATCCAGGTGCACATGATCACGGGCGACACCAGCGCCAACTTCGAATCGCGAACATTCGTCCTGCATCCGCGGGAGATCTGGAGCGACAATTACATCATTCCGGTCGGCACCGTGAACCCCACCTATTTCGGGCGGGCGTACCTGTTCAACCCGCACCCCGAGCCGCTGACCGTGACCTATTCGAACCGCACGGCCGGCGGGAACCTGACGATTCCCGGTACCAACGGCTTGTATGCCTACCAGCTGCCGCTGAACGAGGGCACGATGCTCTCCAGCACCAACGGGAAATTCTATGCGGTCTGCATCATGGGGTGCGTGACCAGCGGCTCCGGCGACAGCGCCTACGACTGGGCGCTGACGTCGCTGACCCTGGGCAGCCTGACCACGGAGGCCGTCTGCGGGTGGGGCCCCGGGAATGCCGACCAGCCGCCCACGGTCAACGGCAACCCGGTGTGGGTCATGCCCATGGCCGACACCACGGTCTACGTTGACTTCGACGGCGACTACGAGGGGGCGTTGACCGATCCGATGGGGGGCCAGTGCGACGTGGCGACCAACCTGGCCGCGCTGCAGATGGAGCGGTTCTTCGATCCCGACAACGACCAGACCGGCCTGCGGGTGTACACGCTCGACGGCACGCTGGTTGCTTCGGCATGGGGCGAGGACCCGTCGCAGGTGGAAGGCAGCAACCCGTTCCTGGACATGGGTTATGCCCTCGTGCCGATTCCCAAGCCGGTGCTGGCCAAGACCAGCACGCTGGCCGTGGACGTGGCGCCCTCCGGCCTGAGCCTGGACGATACCCTGGAGTACACTATCCGGCTGGACAACAAGAGCCTGCAGGCGCTCTTCGACGTGGTGGTGCGCGACGACCTGCCGCCGCAGGTCAAGTACGTCCCTGGTTCCACCTGCCTGATCCAGACCAATCAGGGCACCGTCACCAGCAATTCCATGACCGACAACGTCACCGGCACCCCGTTCCCGCTGGACGGCATCGGCTATTCCCTCCTGACGGTGCCGGCCGGGGGCGGCGCGCTTTTCAGGTTCCGGGCCCGCATCGACGCGTCGGGCTGCATCACCAACACCGCCTATGCTGACCACCTGCGGGTGACCGATGTCGTGTGCCTGGATACCCCCATGACGATTCGCGGCACGGTGTGGGAGGACCTGGACGGGGACGGCCTCCACGACGGCGAGGAAACCGTCGGTCTCACGAACGTGATGGTGGTGCTGGTCAACAGCAACGGGGTGGCCATCGCCACGAACAACACCGACAGCGCCGGCGGTTTCTCGTTCTCGGCGGCCGATCTGCCGGCCCTGGTGGCGGGCACCTACACGGTGGTGGAAACGGATCTGCCCGGCTTCCTCTCCACCGGCGACGCAGAGGGCGCCAACGACAACCAGATCGTCGTGACCGTGGCCACGGGGCAGACCTCCAACAACAACGACTTCTTCGACACCCACCCGGCCGGGATCGCCGGCACGGTGCGGATTGATCTCGACGGCGATGGCTGGCTGGACCCGGAGGACACCAACGGTCTCGCCGGGGTGACGGTCACGCTGTACACCGCCAGCACCACCCTGGTGGCCTCCACGACCACGGACGCCGGCGGCGTCTTCGAGTTCACCAACGTGTTCCCGGGCCCGTACCTCCTGTTCGAGACCGATCCGCCGGGCTACATCAGCTCGGGCGACTCCGAGGGCAGCAACGACAACATCGTGGCGGTGGGGGTGATCAGCCGGCTGGATTCAACCAACCACTTCTTCATGGACGCCCTGCCGGGCTCGATCACCGGCTATTCGTGCGACGGCGACGGCGACGGCTTCTTCAACCCGGCGACCGACACGCCGCTGGCGTTCGTGCCCATCGCCCTGCTCCACGCGGGCCGCGACGGCGAGTTCAACACGGACGACGACATCGTCCGGACGACGGAAACCGGCCTGGACGGGGTCTATCTCTTCGCCGCACTGCCGCCCGGGGCCTATGCCGTCCGGGAAAGCCCGGTGGCCGCCTACTGCTACCTCGATCTTGCCGATGCGGACGGCGGCGACCCCAACGAGATCATCCTGACGCTGGGGATGGGCGAGGATCGGATCCACCAGGACTTCGAAAACACCCACTGGCTCGGCATCCCGGGCGTGGTTTACAACGCCTCGGTCATGTCCAGCAACGAGTTCATCTGGGTGGACAAGCCGAACGAGCAGCGGGTCGAAAATGCGAACGCCGTCAACGCCGACATCCGCGAGATGAGGATGTACGCCAACGCCAGCAACTTCTACATCCGGATCAAGGTGCAGGACATCACAGACGACAAACTCGCCTACGTGGCCATCGGCCTGGATCCGCGGCAAGATGCCGGCAGCACCGCGCTGAACTGGCTGGGCGACGACGCGGGACTGGGCCTCGGCGGCGACTACTACGATCCGCCGGCGGCCACGCATTATCCCGTGCGGAACATCATCGTCCACAAGGTAGCGGACTCGGCCCGGGTCGAACTGTTCGCGTCCGACGGCTACCACTGGTATCCGCCGCCTTCGGGCTGGAGCGCGGCCATCATCAGCACCAACAGCGATTCCCTGGAACTGCGCATACCGCGCCAGGACCTGCTGTTGGACGGGACCGTCACCGGCCGGTTCACCGTGGCCAGCTTCCTGAACACCGGCCTGTGGGCCAACGAAGGCGATTCCACCGTGCAGGCCTATCCGGGCACGCCCGATGCTTCGGATTCCGTTTCCATTCCGCCCTACGGCGTCAACGACGGGCGCCTGGACGTCACGGCCTGGCGCGAGGACATCAGCGACGCCGACATCGACTTCTGGCTGGACGTGCGGTTCGACGACCACGGCATCGTGGACAACGTGCCGCCGTCCGCCCCGTCCGCCCTCGCGCCGACCAACGGCGCCGAGGTCGGCGCGCGGCCCACGCTGACCTGGAGCGCTTCCACGGACAGCGACGGGAAGGTGACGAGCTACTTCCTCGAAGTCAGCACCAACGAGAACTTCAACAGCGAGACCGGCACGGAGAACGGCCTGATCGAAGTGCGGGTGAACCTGCCGGCGACACAGACCAGCTACGTGCTGTCCACGTCGGCCACGCAATACTGGTGGCGGGTGCGGGCGCGGGACAATTCCGGGGCGCTGTCCGCCGGCACCATCCAAAGCTTCTGCATCGGCGGCAAGACGGACGTCGAGGGGCCGGTGCCGACCCTGCTGTACGTGGGAACCAACCTGACCGGCTTCCTGGCCGGGGATTACGACGAGTACATCGCGCGCTACGGCTACATCCAGTCGGTCACCGACGCCGAAGTCGCCAACGGGGCCGAGATGGGCTTTGCGATCCGGTGGGAGGATCCCAGCGGCGTGTTTGCCACCAACTGGATGAACGAGTACGCGGCGACGCCCGGCGTCTTCACCTGGAATATTTATCCGGAGAAGGGCCGTGTTTCGCCCAACTGGGACGCGGTGGAAACCAACACCGGCACCGGCGGCAGCGTCGAATGGGTCACCAACCAGGTGTTCTGGGACACCAACGTCTCGGCCGTGGGCAATTCGGCGCCGGTCCTGACCAACTGGGCCTGGGGCGCGTTCGCGTTCGCGGGCTACGCCGAGAATGCGGCCTATTTCCTGCAGGTCAGCGCCGAGGACGACTGCCACCAGTTCGGCACCGACTGGATCGAAGGCAGCTGGGACAGCTTCGGGGAGGCGGACAAGACGCAGGGGTGGGGCGGCTATGCCGCGGACGGTCCCAACACCTCGCGCAACGTCACGACCAACTACCCGTTGCCCATCGGCGTGCAAGACGACGACATCGAGCCGCCGGTCGCCGCCCGCGGCCGGGAGTGGGGAAACGACCGCTCCCTGCTGGCCTCGAACGCCACCGCCGAGCTGGAGGCCACCGGTTCGGGCCAGGCGGCCCTCTATCGGGGCACGGACGGCGCCCTGCTGGCCGGCGGCCTGACAATGCTGTGCAACCTGCAGGACGTCTATAGCGGCGTGCAGGTCAGCGCGGCCGGCCCCGCCACCACCAACACCTCGTTGTCCATCGGCTTTGGTTCGCGCCTGACCGGCAATTGCATCAACTACGTCGCGGCGCTGAGCGACGTGGCGGATACCACGGCCGACACCACGGTCCTGGCCTGGCAGTGGGCGGCCTTCGACACCAACGACCTGGCCGAGCTGTGGGGTGGCGACGGCTCCAGCGAGGCCGGGGTCATAAACCCCGTGCGCCTGACGCTGTGGGACAACGACAGCGACCGCCCCAACGACCAGGCCGTGGCCTCCAACGTGGTCTTCGGCTACCTGCAGGTGCTCGACGACGATGTCGTGGGGCCGCGCATGGCGAATTTCCTGTCGCAGGGGGCGCCCGGCGTGCTGATCGCCACGGGCTTCGAAGAGCAGGACGGCTGGACGGCGCAGCCCGCCGGCGCCTGGACCCAGGTGGCCCTCGACGGCACGTGGCTATCGGATGGCGCGGAGGTGGTGACAACGGCCGGCCCGCCGAACCGGTGCCGCGATGCCGCCCTTCCGGAAGTGGACAACACCCTGGAACTGCCGCCGGTGGACCGGCCGGGCTGGCTCATCCTCTGGGCGCGGCTGGACGGGCCGGGCGAGTCGCAGCTGGCGCTGGAGCGCTGGACCGGCGAGGAGTGGGAATCCCTGGGTGTCCGCTCGATCGCCGCGACGAACTTTGCGCAGCATTCCTGGACGATCGACAGCGCGGCCTCCAACGAGATCCTGCGGCTGCGCCTGGGCGAGCAGACCGACGGGCAATGCGCGGTCCAATTTGACAACCTGGTGGTGGCGCCGAACCGGGAGTGGACCAACACCGGCGTGGAGTTGGCGTGGTCGGCCGCGGACGACGCCCCGACCGGCGATTCCGGCGTGAGCGAGTATCGCCTGGTGCCGCTGGGCGGAACCGCCCCGCAACATATGACCAATGGAACTTCCCTCGGTCCGGCATTGACGGCCATCTCCCCGCCGTCGGCCGCGGCCCAGGGCGTCGTGACCGGCTATGTGTACGCGGCGGATGCGGACGAGGATCGCGGCCCGATGGACCACGCCATGGGCCTGGCCGTGCCCCACGTGCACCGCATCGACCTCACCCCGCCGACGGTGGTCCACATGGGCATTGGCGGCACCAATGCCCTCACGGAGACCACGGATGATCCGACCTCGCAGTTCGACCTGACGTGGCGGATCGCCAACGTCGGGCCCGACGATCCCTGGCACGACAACCATCCCACCCACCTGACCCAGGACCTGCACTACCTCTCGCCGTGGCAGGGATACAAGATCTACTACGGCACCTACAATGCCGTGGAAGTCCCGACGAACGACGATCCCGCCAGCGGGACCGGTTTTATCTACACGAATTTCCTGCTGACCGGAGTCTACACCAACTGGCGCTCGGTCTGCTCCACCAACACGGTCGTCGATCCTTCGGCGGCCGGCTTCCAGCCGGACTACTCCGGCCTGACCAACCTGTCCCAGGGCCACATCCGGCTCTACGACCTGGACTACGACGAGGACTACGTGGTGGTGGTCGTGGCCACGGACCGCGCCGGCAACGAAGGGCCGGCCGGCCCCTACAGCTGGTCCACCAACAACACCTTCCGGTTTGCGCTGATCCGGGGTTCGATCATCCCGAAGTGCGATGCCGAGGCGGCCTTCCCTCACGTCCACACACTGACCAATTCGGACTGCCACGCAGCCTCGGCGCTCTACTGGATTGCAGCAGGCACCACCAACGAGCAGGGCATCTACACCGAGGTACGGCGCGACTACGACCTGATCTGCTGGGATTCGGGCCGCTTCCAGGAAAGCTCCAACAACATCTGGCGCCGGCTCGACACCGTGCACACCAACTGGTTCGTGGATGATGGCGGCCATCACCGCCCCCGCGGGCAGATCCGCTTCTTCCGCGCCTCCTACAAGGACCGCTGGAAGCGCACCAATGATTTCGGCCAAGCGCAGCGCCCGCTGGCCAGCGAGGAAGTCTATGCCCTCCACAACGTCGTGCTGTCGCCCGGCCCTAACTTCGTCGCGTTGCACGGCGTGCCTACGATGAACACCTTCGAGGGGGTCTTTGGCGGCACCGATCGCTTCCCCGGCGGCCTCACCATGCTGCCGGCGTCGGGTTCCACCGTCGTCGAATTCTATTCCTCCGGCACCAACGCGATGGTCTCGACCCTGTTCTGGCTGAAAACCGACGGTCATTGGTACGACCAGAACGGCAACGATGTCTCGACCGTGCTGCAACCGCCCGATTTCTTCACGCGGGGCTTCTCGATCACTCTTCCGGAACCGGATGCGCTGCCGACTCACTACGTGGAAACCACGGCCCTGGACTACAACCAGCTGGATCCCCAGGGCCATCCCATCGTCGTTCCGGCCTTCTGGTGGGAACCGATCGTGCAGGTGCCTACCAACGGCTTCAGCGAAACGATCGCCACCGGCTTCAAGACCGGCCGGGTGTCAATGCTCGTCTACAACATAGTGGCCCTGCGCCTGCCGGTTTCGGTCCATCCCAGCGAGATGCGCCTGCTCGAATGCGGATTTGTCAAGGGCGCTCCGGGCACGAGCGATGAAATCTACACCATGAACACGGCCACCAAGGCGGTGCTGGCCAACAGCACCATCTACTGCGATCCCGGCGGTGTCTGGCGTTTCGTGGATGGCAACGGCCTGGTGCCCGGCGGCTTCTTCAAGCCCAACGACGTGATTGTGATCGTCTCCCGCAACGGCAGACTCGGCAACTCCTGGACGTGGACCTACCACGCTACGAATTTCTATGAGCTGCCGACCCGCTGGCTGGGGAACGATTGAGCCCCGCGTTTCCCGGTTGAACTCTCCTCACGCGGATGGCCGCGGCCGGTTTGCCTGCATGAGATCATCATTGCCGGCGATGACAGCCCATGCGTCATCATCGGTTCGTGCAATGCATTCCGCACGTGCTGTTCTGCGCCAGGCCAATGGGCGATCACACGGGGATGTCCATTTTTGCACTGGCGCGCGGACAGATAACACGGTCAGTACAGGCTTTTCCTTAATTTGTCCTTAATTGAAACGGGTCAATCGGGGTGTGCGGGGAAATCGAGGAAATAACGTTATTTCGCGGGGTGCGTGATGTTCATCCTCCGATGAATATTAAGGTCGGATAACTGCCGAATCATCTTTTTACCTTGAATTCATTGACTGGCAATTAAGCAACGCCTATTCGGGGGGCAAAAGGACAACCATTGAGGTGGATCATGCAGACGTCGCATTGTCGTTTCCAAACGGTGGCGCGTGCCATGGCATTGGGTACGAGTTTGTGGCTGGCGGGCGTCTGGCAACTCCGCCGCGGCGGGGCCCTGGGTTGGCGGCGAATCGCAGCGGCATGGTTGGCGATCGGTTTGGTCGCGGCCGCTGGAAACGTGCTGGCGGCCGGGGTGCTTACTCCCGCGACGGGCGGCGAAGCCATCTCGGCGGATAGCGTGGGCGGAGCTTGGACGCCGCTGACCGGACCGGTTATGGCGGAGACCACGATTGGCTCGATCGGCACTGGGACCATCATCCTCTACGCTCCCGCCGGCTACGAGTTCAATCCGGCCGCCGGGGTGACGGTCATGGTGAACGGCGGCGCCACCGCGGCCAACAACATCAACGACCGACCCAACGGCAGCAACATCGTCGCCACGGTCGGGACCACCAACATTGCGATCTCCATCACGGCGGTCAGCACCGGCACGGGCAACACCAACAAGCTGACGTGGCAGAACGTCCAGGTGCGCCCCACGCGGGGTTGGCCCGTCGGCGGTGCCAACGTTACGCGCGCCGGCTCTTCTTTCATATCCGGAATCGCGGCGGGTGCCTATTGCGGCATGTTGACGCGGGTGGCCGGGGCTTCCGCCCTCATCCGGGTGGAGACGCAGGCGAATGGTGCCGGTACCGTGGTGGCGGCGCAGAACGTGACGGCCGGCAATTCCCTCACGGCCTATGCCATCGTCCGGGACCAATTCACCAACTTCGTGGCCAACGTGGCGGAGGATTCCTGGGCATTGGTCAACAAGACCGGCGAGGTGGCGGATGGCGACCTCGTTGCGGCGGGCGACGGCAAAAGCGCGGTCTTTACCGGACTCCACCCGGGTACGGCGGCGATCCGGGTGACTTCGGGCGCCTTGACGGCCACGGATTCCGGTACCATGACCGTAGGGGCCGGCGCTGCCGCCAAGTTGATGGTGACACTGCCGGGCGAGACCTTTGTGTCGGGAGTCGGCAATACCGGCACGCCGCTTGCGCAGACGGCCGGCACGCAATTCCAAATCGCCAAATTGTCGGTCGTGGACAATTTCACAAATCTGGTCACGACATATGCTGGCACCAAGACCATCGCCTACAGCGGACCGGGCGGCGTAGCGACCTACGTGACCTCGGTGATCTTCGCGTCAGGTCAGTCGACGACAACCTTGAACGCCACGTTGCGCAAGGCGGAAATAGTTTCCATCAGCGCCAGTAGCGCCACGGCGCCGGCGGTGACGGCCATTCCGAGCTCGCCGTTGACGGTGAATCCGGGTTCGTTCATCAAACTGCAGTTGCTGGTGCCGGGGGAAACGGCGGCGCCGGGAACCACTGCCGGAAAGACCGGATCCGCTACGGCTCAAACGGCAGGCCCGCCGTTCCTCGTGACGGTTAACGCGGTGGACGCCAACTGGAATCTTGTCGATGCCATCGGCGATACGGTGGGCATCACGACCACGGATCCGAACGCCACCCTGCCGGCGAATGCCGCCTTGATCGGGGGAACCCAGGCGTTTAGCGTGACCTTCCGGACGGCGGGAGCGCCGCAGCGAACGATTACCGCCACGGACATCAGCGACGGCTCCAAGACAGCCAACACGAGCCCGGGCATCACGGTGAACCTGGGGGCTTTCACGAAACTGCAAGTCTTGCTGCCGGGCGAGACCGCGGCGCCGGGTACGACCACCGGCAAAACCGGCACACCCACTGCGCAGACGGCGGGGGGCGCATTCAGCGTGGCCATCCGCGCGGTGGATGATTGCTGGAACCTGATCAGTATCAGCCACGTGGTCGCGCTTGCCGCGAGCGATTCCCAGGCGAACCTGCCGGCCAACGGGACGCTCTCCGCCGGTAGCCGGACGGTGGCGGTCACCAACAAGACCGCCGGCCTGCAAACGCTTACGGCGTCGGATGTGACCCAGCCGGCGATTCTGCCGGATACCAGCACTGGCTACATGGTCAACCCCGCGGCGGCCAGCAAGCTGGCGGTCCAGACCCAGCCCTCGGCGACGGCGACGGCGGGTGTGCCGTTCGCGCAGCAGCCGGTGATCCGGATCGAAGATCAATACGGCAACCTGCGCAGCGCCGACACGCTGACGATCACGGCAACGCGCAGCGGCGGGACCGGGACATTGCAGGGTTCGACGAGCATTGCCGCCGTGGATGGAATTGCATCCTTTACGGATTTGGCGCATCCGGTGGCCAGCACGATCACCATCCTGTTCACCAGCGGGGTGCTGACGCCGGTCTCGTCCACGTCGGTTTCGCTGGGCGGGGGGCTGTTCGCGAAGCTGCAAGTCCTCGTGCCGGGAGAGACGGCAGCGCCGGGAACCCCCACGGGCAAGACTGGCACGCCTCTGGCGCAGGCAGCCGGCATCCCGTTCCCGATCACCGTCAACGCGGTGGACGCGAACTGGAACCTCGATGGCGCGGTGACCGACACGGTGCACCTCGACACGACTGATCCCAATGCGACGCTGCCGCCGGACGCGGACCTGGTCGGCGGCACGGCAACCTTCAATGTAACCTTGAACAGCATGGGGAGTTGGACCTTCACGGCCACCAACGTGACCGACGGCACCAAGGCCTCCGATATCAGCTCGCCGGTGCCCGTGAACGCACCGGTGGTGCAGGGTTTCTTCCTGCCCATGCCCGAGGAACAGCTTAATCTGGCCCTCGACACCATTTTTACCGCCGTGGACATGGGCAACAACCAGGTGGCCGTGTTCTCCATCGTGGTTTCGTCGCCGGGGACCATCGTCACCTATGACCATTGGGAAGACGGCTATGAAGCCAGCCTCAACAGCCCAGCCCAGCCCACGACCCTGGTCTGGGGCGACGGGAACAATGCCAACGGCGTCTGCCCGGGATTCGCCAACGATCCCACGGGGCTGCCGGCGGGTACGGTGATCTCCCTGCGTAATGTCGTGCCCGTGAATCCGCGCGTTCAGGCCAACCGCTATTACGATGGCGGCGACCAGGTGGGGGCCACGCGGGCGATCACGATCTCGCGCGCAGGCTGGGAAAACGAAACCGGCACCGTGATCGCCAGCGCGGTCGAGGTGCTTCGCACGCTGGATCACGGTACCTTCTACATTGCTCCCGTCGGCACGGATGTCAGCACCAATCAAATGTTCGACTATGCGGGTCTGATGGTCATGGCTGATGAGGACAACACCACGGTGGTCATCGACCCCGACGGGCCGGGAGCGGCTGCGCCGACCACAAACGTCATCAACCGGGGCTATCCCGGCCTTCAAGTCAACGGCGGCATCAAGAAGGGGGCCACGGTGACCTCCGACAAGCTGGTACAGGTGCATTTGATTACCGGCGACTTCAATTCCCGGATCGAATCGCGTTCGTTCGTATTGCGGCCGGTGGAGTTGTGGGACAGCCAGTACATCATCCCGGTCAGCACCGCGAACGCCGCCTTTCCCTGCCGCGCCTTCATTCTCAACACCAACAGCACCGCCATCACCGTGACCTACACCAACCGGACGGGCGGGGGAACGCTGACGGTGCCGGCCAACAACGGCCTGACGGTCTATAACCTGCCGACGAATTCCGGCACGCTGTTGAAAAACACGAATGGAATTGCCTTTACCGTTGTGGTGGCCATGCACGATACGCCCACCAATACCGGCGATAATGACAACTACGACTGGGGATTTGCGCCGATCCCCTTCAAAGGTCTGACGACGGAGCTGGTCTGCGGCTGGGGGCCCGGGTCCAGTGATCTTCCGCCGGTGAACAACGGCAGCCCGGTCTGGGTCGTGCCGCTGGCCGGGAGCACCCTCTACGTGGACTACGACGGCGACCATGCCGGTCCTTTGACCGATTCCCAGGGCAACCAGTATGACTATGCAACGAATGTATCGGCGCTGGCGTCCGTCCGGCTGTACGATCCCGACAACGACCAGACCGGCATGCGAATTTATACCTTGAACGGCGTCCTGATCGCCGGGGCCTGGGGCGAAGATTCCTCCGTGGCCGGCACAAGCAATCCCTATCTGGACCTGGGCTATGCCCTGACGCCCCTCCCGCGGCCCGTCCTGACCAAGGAGAGCCTGCTATGCTTCGACTGCGGCGGCGACGGCGAGCCAAACCTGGATGATGTTCTGGTGTACACCGTGCGGCTCGAGAACAAGGGCCTGCTGCCGCTCTACAACTCGGTACTGGACGATGAAATCCCGTCCAAGCTCAAGTACGTCACCAACACAACTTATTTGATCATCACCAACACCGGAACATTTACCAGCAACAACATTCCCGACAACGCGGTGGGCACGCCATTCCCCCTGGACACGCCCGGCTACCTGATTTCGGAAATCCCGAGCGGCGGGGCCGCCATTTTCACCTTCCGCACCCGCATCGACGGATCCGGCGAAATCGTGAACATGGCCTACTCGGAAGAACTCGAGGCCTCCAACACCATTACCGTCTTGACCAAGACGACCATCCGCGGCACGGTTTATGTGGATACGGACGGGGACGGGATCAAGGACGGCGGGGAGAACAACGGGATCGCCGGGGTGCTGGTGGAACTCTATGCCAGCGATGGCATCACCCTGATCACGAACACCTATACCGACGCCAACGGCGCCTATAACTTTTCCAGCACCAATATTCCGGCGCTGGAACCCGGCGGGACATTCGTCGTCAAGGAAACTGACTTGTCCGGCTGGCTCTCCACCGGCGATGCCTTCGAGGGGGGGCCGGACGGGGTGAATGACAACCTGATCACCGTGACGATTGCCCAGGATACGACCTCGAACAACAACGACTTCCTGGACATACTGCCCTCTTATACATTGGATAAAGTACTGGCCAGCCCTCTCGGCCGCCCGGCGGAGATCGGGGAAACCGTCGAATTCCTGGTCACCGTGGCCAATACCGGCAACGTGGACCTGTGGCTGGAGATCGAGGACACCTATGATCCGGCCGTGCTGTCGTTCCTATCGGCCGATCCGCCGCAGGACGAGTACTCTGTTGGCCTGCTGAAGTGGACCAACGCCTGGGCGCCGGCGGGCGGCATGCTGACGATCACCACCCGGTTCAGCGCCATCCGCAATACGCTGCCGGGCGATACGACCAACTCCGTGGACGCGGCCGCGGAGGTCGTGGGCGGCCTTTGGGAGCAGAGTCAGGCGACCCAGGCGGTGGTCGAAGTGATCAGCCGGGCGGGATACACCTTGGAGAAGACTCGCACCAACCCCGTCGGGGTGGCCGAGGTGGGCGATCCGGTGGTGTTCCAGATCACGGTGGTCAACACAAGCAACGTGGCCCTGGTCCACGTGCCGGTTGTGGATACCTATGAAACCGCCTACCTGACCTATGTGTCGTCGGCGCCGCCCTCCGACGACAACATCAACGACGGAACGATCAACTGGTCGGAAATTGGCCCCATGGCCCCTGGCCAGACCAGGACCATTACGGCACACTTTACCGCCAAGGCTTCCACGATGGGCTTGTTGAAGACCAACACGGTCACGGTCGCCCCAACCATGCCGCCCGGCGAGCCGGCGGTGTATCCACTGACGGCCTCTGCTCCGTATGAGGTTGAACAGACCGCTCTGATCGTGGTGGAGAAAACGGCGGATCCGCTGACCTACGACGAGGTGGGCGATGTGATTACCTATGCCATCACGGTGGACGATGCCGGCAACGTCGAGATCCACGATCTGGTGGTGACGGATCCGAATGCGACCACGGGACCGACCTATGTGTCGGGCGATGCCGACAGCGACGGCATCCTGGATGTCAACGAGACGTGGACCTACACGGCAACGCATACCATTACCGTGGCCGATCTGGATGCGGGGCAGGTCGACAACGTGGCGACCGCCATCGGCAAGGATCCTCAGAATGATCCGGTCAGCGACGAAGATGATGCGTCGGTGACGGCGGTGCAGGCGCCGGGGATTTCGCTGGTGAAGACGGCGGACGTGGTGAGCTACGCCGCGGCGGGGGACGTGGTCAGTTACAACTTCACGGTGTGCAACACGGGCAACGTGACGCTGTACAACGTGGTGGTGACCGATCCGCAGGCGACGGTTATGGGCAGTCCGCTGGCCTCCCTGGCGGTGGGCGCGAGCGACAGCACGACGTTCACGGCGACCTATACGATCACGCAGGCGGACCTGGATGCCGGGCAGGTGGACAACACGGCCGTGGCGACGGGCACTCCGCCGAGCGGTCCGGATGTGACGGACGACGACGACGAGACGGTGACGGCGGAGCAGACTACCGGCATCTCGATCGTGAAGACGGCGGATCCAACGACCTATGATGCGGTTGGCGACGAGATTCTCTATACGTTCACGGTGAAGAATATTAGCAACGTGACCCTGACAAACGTGACGGTGGTGGATCCGCTGTTTGGCCTGTCATTCGGACCGATCAGCCTCGTGCCGGGCGCCAGCCAGACATTCAGCAATATTTATACGATCACGGAGGCCGATTTGGCTGCGGGTAGCTTCACGAATGTGGCGACGGCGACCGGCCAGGGTCCGGACGGGACTACGGTTCAGGACGATGATGACGCCGTGGTTTGCCGGAATCTGTTCCTGACGCCGCCGCCCGACCTGACGCTGGAGTGCACGGACGACATCGGCACGAACAACACCGGGGTCGCCGTGGCCGAGAGCGGATGCGGATGCATCATCACGATTTCGTACGAGGATGCGGTTGAACCCGGCAATTGTCCCCAGAACTATGTCTTGCTGAGGTCGTGGACGGCTACGGACGACTGCGACAACCTGCTTGTTCATACCCAGCGGATCACGGTGGCGGATACCGAGGCACCCGTTCTGGTTGGTGTTCCAGCGGACGAAATCGTGGATTGCGTGGCACCGGCCCCGCCGGAAGTGACGGCCACCGACAACTGTGATCCGGAAGTGCCGGTATCCTTCAGCGCCATGACCAACGGAATGTGCCCGGCCATCGTAACCCGTATATGGACGGCGGCGGACGAGTGCGGGAACATGGTGGCGGCGACGCAGATTGTGACGGTAGTGGATACTATGGCTCCGACCTTCAACGAAGAACTGCCGCAGGATACCGCCGTGGAATGCGACGAAGTGCCGCCGGCCCCGATCTTGACGGCTTCCGACAACTGCGACGGCGCTGTGACAGTGGATTACATCGAACGGAAGCTTCCGAAACCGGCCTACACGCCAGTGTGCGAGGATCATACCCTCCTGCGGATCTGGATGGCGAGCGATCATTGCATGAATACCGTAATCTGGACGCAAAGGATAACCGTGGTGGATACCACCGCGCCGGTGCTGGAAGGCGTGCCAGTGGATGTGACAGTGGAATGCGCGCCACCGCCGCCAGCGGAAGTTACAGCCATGGACAATTGCATCGGCGAAGTGCCAGTGGTGTTCCAAGAAACCACCAACGGCGCCTGTCCGGCCATCCTGAGCCGCGTGTGGACGGCGGCGGACAATTGCGACAACATCGTGGCGGCCACTCAAATCGTGACCGTGGTGGATACCACCGCGCCAGTGCTGCCGGCGCTGCCGGAAGGCGGAGACCTCGGCTGCAACCCGATTCCTCCAATGTGCAATGACAACTTGATGGCATCCGATATCTGCGACGGCCAAGTGCCGGTGCTTTGCCAGGCGGGCGAGATCATTAGCGAGGGATGTGCCAGAAGCCGGACTTTCATCTACACGGCGACCGACGCCTGTGAAAACGGAGTGACCGGGTCCGTGACCTATACTTGGACGGAAGACACGGAGAAGCCGGTGATCCGGACGACGGCGGTCAGCGGCGATCTGGGCTGCAACCCGCAGGTGGAGGCGCCGGTGTTCACGGGTGGGGACAACTGCGCAGGCGAATTTGAGCCGGATGTGGCGACGGACGGGCCGACGAACAACGGCTGCGCCTGGAGTCAGACGTGGACGGGGACCTATACGGACGCCTGCGGGAACGCGGCGACCGGGACCGTGACCTACACGTGGAAAGTGGATACCGAGGCGCCGGCGTTCAACGAGCCGCTGCCGCAGGATGACACGGTGGAGTGCGAGCCGCCGGCCTGGACGCTGCTGACGGCGACAGACAACTGCGACGGTCCGGTGGCGGTGGTCACCAATGAATGGACCGAAGGGCAGGTGCGCCGGATGTCGGCCCTGGCCATTGGCGATGGCTGCCAGAACCGCACGGTGGTGCGGACATGGACGGCGACGGATGAATGCGGCAACGCGACGGTCTGGACGCAGCGGATCACGGTGGCGGACACAACGCCGCCGGTGCTGCCGCAACTGCCTTCGGGCGGGGATTTGGGCTGCAACCCGGTGCCGCCGGCCTGCGTGGACGGGCTGAAGGCGCAGGACAACTGTTCGGGCGAGGTGGAGGTGGTCTGCAGCGCGGGCGAGGTGGCGGGCGAGGCCTGCGCGCGGAGCCAGATCTTCACGTACACGGCGACGGACGCCTGCGGGAACGCGGCGACCGGAACTGTGACCTACACGTGGAAGGTGGATCTGGCGGCGCCAGAGCTGCCGGAACTGCCGGAAGGCGGGAACTTGGGCTGCAATCCGGAGACGCTACCGACGTGCAACGGCAACCTGATGGCGCGCGACGCATGCGACGGCTTGGTGGAAGTCGTGTGCGAGCCGGGTGAGATCACCGGCGACGACTGCGCGAAGAGCCAGACCTTCACGTATACGGCGACGGACACCTGCGGGAACGCGGCAACTGGGGCCGTGACCTATACATGGAAAGTGGACATCACTCCGCCGGTGATCAACTGCCCGCCGCCTGTGACAGTTGAGTGTGTCGAAGACATACCGGAACCGGACATCACGGAGGTCATGGCTTCCGACAGCTGTGGTGCGGTGATCGTGACATGGGTGAGGGACATCTCTGATGGGAAGATGTGCCCGGAGACCATCACACGCACTTACCAGGCCGTGGACGAGTGTGGAAACGCCAATACCTGCTCGCAAACCATCATGGTGATTTGCACCGGTGAAATCGGCGATCGGGTTTGGCGGGACGATGCTTTCCCCGTCCAAGGCAACGGCGTCCAAGATGAAGGTGAAATCGGATATGCCAACATTCCAGTGCTGTTGCATGCGGATGTGCAATACAACGGCAATTACACCTCCTGGGTTGCCACTGCCACGACCGATGCAGATGGGCTCTACCTCTTCACCAACCTGCCACCAGGAACCTATGTGGTGGTCGTGGATACCAATAACGCCGCGATGACCATTGACAATCCGGTAGTGCGTCTAACGCAATCTGGGGATCCGGACTTTTATGGGCTTCCTCTGCCGGAGGGCAAGGACGACAACCGCACCACCGAGCCGATTCAACTCGCGTGCGGAGAAGTCTTCACCAATGCTGACTTCGGCTATTGGGAGAGGACGTTGCTGGCCGTGATCGGGGATGTCGCGGCTTTCACCCGTGACGGGCAGACCATCGTACGATGGGAAACAATCGAATCCTGGGGCACGGCGGGGTTCTGGCTCGAGCGCAAGGTTGGCGCCGAGTGGGTGCGCATCAGCACCTCCTTGGTTCAATATCCCATTTTCGAGCCGGAGCCGGTGATCTTCGAGGAAGTGGATTCAGGAGCTGTTTCCGGTCAGACCTATCTCTGGCGGCTGGTCGAACTGGAAACCGACGGAGATGAACTCATCTATGGCCCATACGAATTAACCGTAGATGGCGCCGGGCGCACCTACGATGATTGGGCGGCCGCCCACTTCACACCGGAAGAACTGGCCGATCCGGTCATCAGCGGGCGTGATGCCGATCCCGACGAAGATGGTTTGGCCAACTGGCAGGAATACCTGGCGGGTACGGATCCCCGGAATGGCGATTCCGTCTTGCAGATCGTGGATGTGCGCAAGGTCACGGGCGGCATGCAACTGGGCTGGGCCAGCGTGCCGGGACGCCTGTACCGGATTGCCCTCTCCGAAAGCCTGTTCGGGCCATTCCTGCCCATGGAACAAACCGTTCAGGCCACGGAAGGACATACGCTTTTGACCCTGCCGATGGATGTGCGGGATCGCCAGTTGTTCTTCCAGGTCATCATGACCGGCAGGGAGCCATAACCTTGCGGGCCTGGCGGTTTGGGGCATGGATATAGGCCGGCAAATGCAATATCCGCATATCCAGAAGCCGGGCTCTGCCTGGCATCGCCAGCGGATTTGTCTGGCTGGGATTGTACTGTTCTCGTGCTTCTGGACTTGGACGGCCCGGGCAGAAGGCGCCGCCCCCCCTGTGGCCGCCATCCGGGTTTTGGAAAATCCTACCGGTGGGGTCTGGTTCGAATGGACAAGGGCCGCCGGACCTGAGCGCATGACAGGCTGGCACCTGGAGCGCCAACAGCCCGATGGACGTTTTATACGCCTGACCGAGACCCGGGTCGACCCCGGATTGTTCGATCCGCCAGATTCGGTTTATCGCATTCATGATGCCACCGCACGAGTTCCGGCCGGGAACAGGATCACTTGCCGTCTGGTGATCGTTGACCTGGAACTGCAGGAATGGCCGACGGCTGACGCTGCCTGTGAGGTGGAGCATGCGACCGCGGAGTTCCGGAGCGAGCCCGGCACCGGATCAGCCGATGCATTCCCGGAAACGGCAAGCCCGGCTTCCGTTCGAGCCGCTCAAGGCAACCGGATGCGCATTGTGCTGAAAACCAACGGGCTCTATCGCCTGACGGCAGGCCAGATCGCTTCGGTCTTCGCAGGGTATACCGAGCAGCAGGCTGCCCAAGGGATTGTCCAGACCAATTTCGTACTTTCCTGCGGAGGAACTTCTGTGGCCTGGCGCGCGGAGGCGGATGGCGCGGCCCTGCTGTTCTTCGGACAGGCATATCGCGACATGTATACCGATCGGAATGTGTATTGGCTGGAGTCCGGACCGGGGCTGGCCATGCCGATCCGGAACGGCGTTACTTCGGAGACAGCCGTCGATCCATGGTTCTGGGAAACGGCTCGCGCAGAGCACAATGATTATTACCGACCGTTCCTGACAGGTGCCGTCGAAGACGATTATTTTATTTGGTCCGGGCAGTTGATCACGACGCCCCAAACCTCCTGGCAATGGACCACCAATGTGCCCTTGACGGACCTTCACCCGGTCGCCAGACAAGGCGTGGTGACTGCGCATTTGATCGGTGATACAGAGCCGGCCTATACGAATCACACTCGGCTCTATGCCGGGGGCGAATTACTCGATGACCGCCTCTGGCCCGGACGGGGACGACTGGCGCAATCGGGCGGGTACACGAATCTGTCCGGCACCTCTGTGACCATTCGCATCGAGTTCCAGCGGGAGTTAAATATACCCAGCATACTAGTATACATTGACGCTCTCGATGTGCGCTACGCGCGGCGAATGCTGGCCCGGAACAATTCTCTGCTGTTTCAACCGGAAGCCGGCACGAATTTGCTGACCGTTCGCGGGTTCTCCAGTTCGGCCATCCGGGTCTTCGATGTACAGGATCCGTTGCGACCGGTGGAGGTTGTGGCGACCATTGCGCCGGACGACGCATCCTGGCGCGTATCCTGGACGACGAATGTCGGGACGGGCAGTTGCTTTCTGGCGACAGCCACGACGTGGCTGCCGGAACGAATCGAGGGCGTGACCGATGCGGGATGGGACGGGCCCATGACCGGGGCCCCGCACCTGGTCATTGCATCCCAGGCCATGACCAACACGGCCGCGGCGCTGGTGGCGCATCGCGTACAGCATGGACTGGATTCGCTGCTGGTGCCTGTGGAAGAATTGAACGATGCATTTGCCTTCGGCCGCCGTGATCCACGTGCCATCATCCGTTTCCTGGCCCAAGCCCGGACAAATTGGACCGTCCCGCCGGCCTACGTCTGCCTGGCGGGGGATGGACATGTGGATTACTACGACAATTTCGGTCAGGCCAGCACCCGGCCCAACCATCTGCCGCCAATACTGGAACAGATCTATGATGGGCGGGAAGGCGTGCATATGGTTCTGGGCCTAGATAATCCGCTGGCCGACACAGATGGCGATGGAACTCCCAACTGCGCCATCGGACGGCTGCCGGCGCAGACCACCAACGCCTTGGCACGCATGATTGAGCGGATCATCGCCCATGAATCCCGTGATGACTGGAAAACCAACGCTCTGTTCATTGCCGATTACGATGTGAACCACGATTTCCAAATGGCGTGCGAACGACTGGCTACCCGGGCGCCGCCGGCCATCGCCCCTGTGCATCTCAACCGGACCGGCACGACGCTGGAGCCCATGCGGACGGATTTCCTGAAGGCGTTGAACTCGAGTGTGCCCCTGGCGGTCTATCTGGGCCATGGCAACAACATCGCCCTTGGGGATGGCAGCTGGTTTTTCCGTCACACGGCGAGCACATCCGACATGGCCGGACTGACCAACCGGATTCGGGGGCCGCTCCTGCTGGCCGGGACCTGCCTGCTGAATAACTTCTCAAAACCTGCCCTCACTGACCGTTGCATCGGCAAGGGTTTCTTGGAAACGGCACCGGGGGGGGCCGTCGCCGTCTGGGCTTCGGCCACAGAAGCCACCTTGTCGGTTTCGGAAGACACCACCCGGATCATCCTGGACGAGTTGTACCAGGACAGTGAAGCACTCCTTGGCGATCTGATTCGCGCCGCCCTCGAGGCGGAGCGGCAAAGTCCTTATCCCTGGCTCGTGGGAACCAGTGTCCTGCTGGGCGATCCCGGCATGGGCATTCGGACCGGCCTTGCCGCGGATCAGATTCCGCCCGGCATCCAGATTATGTCGCCCACCTCCGCCTCCTGTTTTGCCGCCGGAACCAATTTCCTGGATCTGGGGGGGATCTGTTCCGATTCCAACGGCATCTGGAAGGTCTGGGTGCGCAACAGCCGGGTGGCAGGCGAGTTTCCGGCCACGGGGACAACCCATTGGAGCGTGACGGGGCTGCCCTTGTCGGAAGGAACCAACCTGCTGACCGCCATGGCCATGGATTCCGCCGGAAACTCGGCGACCGCCGCTCTTGAGGTGGTTTGGGGCATGATGCCACCCGTCATCTCGATTGCCAGCCCCACGAACGGACCGGTCTTTACTACCGTGGCCGGTCATGTGAATGTCGCCGGGTTGGCCACCGACTACAGTGGGGTCGCACAGGTTATCGTGTGGAATAACCGGATCGCGGAAGAAATCCGGGCCAACGGAACCACGAATTGGTCCGTAGCGGGGCTGCCGCTGGCGGAAGGCACTAATCTGATATCTGTGGTGGCCGCCGATGTGTTTGGGAATTCGGCGACGGCGGATATCCAAGTGGTCAACACGGGCGTGTGGAATTCCTCAGAAACACCCATTGCGGATATTCGCAGGTTGACTGCTGGCCTTGAACTGACCTGGGACAGTATGTCCAATGAGCTCTATTGCGTGAAGTGGACCACCTCCCTGCTGGAGGATTTTGAACCGCTGGAACCCTTTATCCTCGCCACAAGCAGCATCGTGAATGTCACTCTTCCACTTGATTTGGCAAAACCGCAAATGTATTTTCAGCTTATCCGGGTTTTTGATGAAGAGCCATAAGTCATCCGCGGGCAGGAGATCGCCTCAACTGGCTTTCTCAGTAACCAGGGCTGTTTTCCGGGTGCGGATAGCGGTTTGGGCGGCCATTTCGATCCAAGCTATGGGGGGGGGGGTGTTCGGTGAGGAAACGATGTCGGCCACGAGGCACAGTTGCCTCCGCCTCGTGGTGGCCGACAGCGGCCTCTACCGCATATCCGCAAGCCAAATTGCCGACGGGCTAACGGGCTGGGCCGAGGTGCAGGCCAGGCAGGCCATCGCTCAGACCAACTTTGTGCTGTCTTGCGGCGGAACCGCTGTGGCCTGGCGGGCCGAATCGGGAGACGCGGCCCTGCTGTTCTTCGGCCAGGCGTACCGGGACATCTATACCGATCGCAATGTCTATTGGCTGGAGCCTGGTCCCGGTTTGGCGATGGCATCGGCGGATCAGGCCACGTCGGAGATTGCAATCGAGCCGTGGTTCTGGGAATCGACCCGCGTTGAACAAAACATATTGTTCCGCCCCAATCTGCATGGCGGACTGGAAGATGATTATTTCATGTGGTTTGGGCAGCAACTGACGGCGCCGCTCACGGATTGGCTCTGGACGTGCGAGGTGCCGCTGATCGATCGGCATCCGGACGTCCGGGAAGCCATGGTGACGGCTTATTTGGCAAGCGGTCATGACGGTCCGGCGGCATTCGAAAATCGCACGCGCCTGCTGGCTGACGGGCAGCTTCTGGATGATCGCCAATGGTCCGGCGCCGAGCGCCTGTCCCAATCCGGTATGGCTACGAATCTCACGGGAACCCGGCTGGCCATCTCGATTGAAGGCCTGCGGGCAACGGGGGTGGCCACCAATCTGATGTATGTGGATGCGCTGGAAGTTCGCTATGCCCGGCGGCTGCAGGCCCATGACGATCAATTGCAGTTTCAGCCAGAACCTGGGACGGATCTTGTGACGGTGAGAGGTTTCTCCAATTCCGCCATCCGGGTGATGGATGTTACGGATCCTTTGCGGCCCGTCGAAATCAAGGCGACGGTGGCCCCGGAAGGCGCCTCATGGCGCGCCTCCTGGATGATCGGGGGCGGCACCCTCCGCCGTTTTCTGGCCGCGGCCGGCACCAAATCGCCCGAACGGATGGAGGGCGCATGCCATTCCGGTTGGGATCAACCCAATGCCGGTGCCCCGCATCTGGTCATCACCCCGCAGGCATTGACCAATGTCGCCGCCACACTGGTGATGCATCGCCGCGGACAGGGGCTGGATTCCATCCTGGTGCCGCTGGAGGAACTGTATGATGCATTTGCTTGCGGCCGCCGCGATCCCCGGGCCATCGCCCGGTTCCTGGCGTATGCCCGTGCGAATTGGACTGTCCCCCCAGCCTACGTCTGTCTGGCTGGGGACGGACACCTGGATTACCATGACCACTTTGACCAGGGCCTGACGCGTCCCAACCATGTGCCCCCCTTGCTGCAGCGCGTGTACTCCGACTTGGACCGGTCGGTGGTCGCCATTGGCCTGGATAATCCCTTGGCGGACACGGATGGAGACGGGATGCCGGATTGTGCCATCGGCCGGCTGCCCGCCCAATCTCCGGAAGCGCTGGCGCGCATGATCAATCGCATCCTCGCGCATGAAGCGGCGGATGCATGGAAATCCAAGGTGCTGCTGGTCGCGGACTGGGATGGAAACAAAACCTTTTCGCAAGCATGCCTGCGGCTTGCCAAAAGCATTCCGCCCGGGATTCGCGTGCAGCATCTGAACCGGACGTCTGCCGCGCGTGAGCCCATGCGTACGGGCTTCATCGCCGCGATGAACTCCGGCCCGGCACTGGCGGTCTATCTAGGCCATGGAAACAATATCGCGCTGGGTTCGGGCGATTGGTTTTTCCGGCATAGCATCAGTCAGTCCGATATGCCGGCCTTGACCAACCGCATGCGCGCCCCTTTATTGCTGGCCGGGACCTGTTTGCTGAATAATTTTTCCAAACCCGCGCCAACGGATCGCTGCATCGGAACTGGCTTCCTGGCCGAGGCGGCGGGCGGGGCGGTGGCCGTCTGGGCTTCGGCCATGCAATCTTCGTTGTCCGTTTCCGAGGATGCCTCCCGGACTCTTCTGGATAATCTGATGTTGAACCATGATGTCCGCCTGGGCGATTTGGTCATGTTCGCCTTGGAGGCTGAAAACCACAGCATCACGCCCTGGGTGGTTGCGGCCAGTGTTCTGCTGGGTGATCCCGGCACGCAGATCCGCACGCACATGGTGCTGGATCACACCCCGCCCTCCATCCAGATGACCAGACCGACGATCGCGCCAAACTGTGCGACAACAACGAATCCATTGGACCTGGCGGGTACCGCGCTGGACGGCATCGGTGTGAAACAAGTGGTTGTCCATAACAGCCGGAACGGAGCGGAGAAGGTGGCCGAAGGCACAACCAAATGGCGTGTGACCGGCTTGGCACTCGAGGAGGGTGCCAATCTGATTTCGGCCACCGCCTATGATTCAGCCGGCAATGCCGCGACCGATACCCTGCACGTGGTCTACACCATCCCGCCCATCTTGACCGTGACGCCGACAAACCAGTCACTCAGTTATGCTGCAGGGACAATGGTGATGGCTGTGACCAACACGGGGAAGGGGACGCTGGCGTATGCCGCGGCCAAATCCGCGACATGGCTGACCATTGTGGCCGGGAGCAAGGGCACCAACACCGGAACAGTCGTTGTCTCCTATGCGGCCAACCCTGGCCGGACAGCTCGTTCGGCCACGGTGACGGTCACGGCGCCCAGCGCATTTGGCAGTCCGGTCGTCGTAAGGGTCACCCAGGCGGGGAATCCGGTTCTGACGGTATCTCCCGCTTCCTGGAGTTTCGGCACGCTCGAACTCGGTACTTCGGCCGACCGGACGTTCATCGTGAAGAACTCCGGCGGGAGCCCGCTGGCCGGTGCGGCCACCGTGCCGGCGCCGTTTACCATTGTCTCCGGCGGAAGCTACACGCTGGGGCCAGGGCAGAGCCAGTCCGTGACTGTCCGGTACAACCCGGCCGTGGCAGGGAGCGACAAGCAACGGGTCAGTTTCACGGGGGGGGCGGGAGCGGTTCGCCAGGTTGTCGGCAGTGCCAAGGCTCGGTTGACCGCAGAGGTTCCCGGCGGCGGGGGAACCGTTGCCGGCGCGGGTCTCTATGCTCCGGGGATACGGATCGCTCTGACTCCGCGGCCCGCCCCGGGTCACACCTTCTTGCACTGGGAGGATGGGTCCCAGGTCTCTGCGCGTAAACTGACGATGCCGAATGTACACCTGTCGGTGACGGCAACCTTTGGGGTCACGGCCATCATCCCGCCGCCGGCGATCGGAAATCCGGGGCATCAAGTTGCGATGGTCGGTGTACCCTTCGGGTTGCCGCTGGACATCACCTCGGAAAGCCTGCCGACCGTGACGGTGACCGGGTTGCCGGCGGGGCTGAAATACAATGCGGCGAGCAAGTCGATCCTCGGCACGCCCACGATACCGGTGACGAACAAACTCGTGACCATCCATGCACGAAATACCGCCGGCAAGGTGGCCGTGCCCGTGGCCTTCACCTTGACGGTGGAACCGCTGCCGGCGTGGGCCTGGGGTTCGTACAACGGCTGGTGCCTCATTGCGGGCAATCCGGACATCGGGTCGGCGGTCATGACCGTGAGCCGGCAGGGCAAAATCAGCGGGAAGCTGTCGGCGGGGGGCGTCCATTACAGTTTCCGCGCCTCGTCGTATGCCGCCGGGAGCAATGCGGCAGACGGTTTCTCGTTTGCGGGAAACGCCGTGGCCGGGCGTGCGACCTTGCCCCTGACCATCGTGGTGGAGCCGGCGGGAGGCATCAGCAGCCCGGCCGGGCTGGGGGTGGCAAACAACCGGGCCGTCGGGGTGGATGCGGTGATGTACCGCAATGTTTGGAGCGATGCGGACATGCGGGCTTCGGCCACGAATTTCAACGGGTACTACACCGTGACCCTGCCGGACATGGCGGCACCGTG
>JAAYBA010000333.1 GCA_012719085.1 Planctomycetota bacterium | reverse complement strand
GAGACATGGCCGTCAAGCCAAAGGATATTGAGGGTTCCACCCGTCTCGAAGTCTGCCGACCGTCGGATATTGTGCCGGAAGATGCCTCGATACCAATTGCCTCGCCCGCCGCCCTGTCGATAGTGCGTCAGGTTGACGCCGCCCGAGCCGGGAAACAGCATGTCGGCGCTGCCGTTCTCGATTCGCGGTTCCATGTGGTCGTGTGCAAAGATCACTTCGGCGTGGCGCGGAATCCGGATCGTATTCTCTTTGGTCAGCCAGCCATTGGCCGCAAAGGCCGAAGTATAAATGAGCTTCTGGTCTCCGCCGTAGAGCATCTCCGTGGCCAGCATCTCGCAGAAGTTGCGGAAAGCCGGACAGCCGAAAAGCTCGCGCTCCTTGACATAGTTGATGTAGGCGATCCCCCAGTACGCGTTGTCGGCGTTCGCCTTGAGTGGATTGCCGGCCGTGTCCCACCACAGATGACCATTGCCGCCGCCGGTGTGCGTATACATGTCGGGTATCGTGTAGTTATGGTCCTGAAGGTACATGATGACACCCAGGCCGATCCCCTTCAGATTGCCCCGACAGGCCTGGTCGCGAGCCTGGTCGCGGACGCGCGACAGGGCGGGCATGAGAACGGCCATGAGAATGGCGATAATCGAGATAACAACCAGAAGCTCGATCAGGGTGAAGGCTTGCGAGCGACGCGTCATGATGCCGGATTCTCCTCAACGGAGACCATCCATTCGTCGAGGACAGCCAACCGCATCAATATTCGTGTTCCCCTCCCATCCGCATCGATCGGCCTCATCATACAGCAAGCGGCCTGCGTTGTGCAAGCCGCTTGGCAAAAAAGGCGAATTGAAGCCGGACACGTCAGCTTGACGTACTGGGAACTACTTACGCTCGTCCTGGGTCTCTGACAGATTTTTGCCGTACCAGAGCCCGGTCGGCCGGACCTGCACCGATGTGACGTATAGCTCAAGCGTATGCCCCTTGATCGTCGTTGCGAGCAGACGATCCTGCCCGCGACGGGTCCAGCGGAACGGCCCATCCATGGTCACATCCAGACGATCCGGATAGCCTGAATCGTTAATAACGCCTGTGCCATCCAACTCGAACTCCAGGGCATCGAGCGTCAGATTCACATCGAACTTGCCCTCATCCATCGCCGCGGCACCCATGATGCGGAACGTCTCATCGCTGGCGGCCTCTACAACGCCGGCTGCTGAGAACGACAGGCCCCTGGATTCGACGGGGTACGGGCCCCGTGGCATCAGGGCATCGAAGAAACCGTTGAGCGAGAGCGCCACGGGCAGTTCAATCATCCCCGCTGCCAGATGCGTCACAGACGCGACATGGTCGACAAAGCCAGTCTCGACCTGGAATTCAGTCATCTCAACCGTCATCGCATCGAGATCCACAGCCATCCGCATACGTCCCGAAGCTGTATCGAAAACGATGATTGGGTTGTCAAGCTGGGCCTCCTCACCATCGACCAAGGCGATCAACTGCATGACATAGGAAACAGCGCCATCTGCACCCGTGAACTCATAGGCCGCAGCCGACTGCGGCGTCGTGGGGGTCTGCGGTTCGTCGGAGGCGTACAGCGTGTCGAACGCGTACCAGACGATGCCTTCGAAGGCCCACGTGCCGGTGTTGGCTCGATACAGGTCCCGCTCGGCTTCGTCGATCGTGTAGAAGTGCCCACCGAGGCGGTCGGACCAGAAGCGATACACCGGTTTGGCGCCTTCCGGCTGGTTGCCCTCCGGATATGCATAGAAGGCGATGCCTTCGTAGGCCCACACGTCAGTCGAATAGCGGTCGATCAGGTTGTCCTTCTCCGACTCGCTGATCGTGTAGAGATGGCTGCCGAGCTTGGCCGACCAGAAACGGTAGATCGGCTTCAACTGCGTCGTGACAGCCCGCTTGTAGACGTAATACACGATGCCCTCGTACTCCCACAGATGGAAGTCTCGATTGACGAGCTTGTCCTTCTCGCTTTCGCTGGCGGTGAACAAATGCTTGCCCGTCACGAGCGAGCGGAACCGATAGACGGGTACGAGGTCCTGTGTCTCGTATGCTCCCATGTCCGCGGCGGCACCGGCCAGACGAGGCCTGCCATCAAGATCGGTTTGCGCAGAATCGTGCATTTGCTCGGGATCGGCGGCGTCGATCCCCGGCGAACCAGTCGACAGATGGTAGTCACCACCGACCCAGACCGCATCGGGGTTGTCGGATCGGGAAACCACCTGCGGATCGCGTGCGTCAGCCCAGTATCCGGCCTCCACGAACAGGGGATCGGTGCTGATGTTGCTGCGGTTTTCCAGGCAGGTTTGCCCTTGGATGCTGCAGTAGAGGACGTTGGCACAGTCGTGATCCGCGATCTGGTCGGAGGTGTTGCCCCACAGGATCGAATTGGTCACGACCGTGTGCGACGTGCAGGCGACGCCCCCACCCGGGCCTACCGAGGCGGCCTTGCCGTCCGTCACCTCTCCGAAGGCGGCATTTCCGACGATGGTGCAGTGGTCGATGACGGCGTAGGTGCACCAGACGCCCCCCCCGCGACCCGCCAGCACCGCCAAGCCCGAATCGGCATCACCCGCCAAGCCGGCGCGGTTGCCGGCGATCAGGCTGTTACTCAAATCCAGCGAATCGACACAGAGAACGCCCCCGCCGTCGCCGCCGAGCCCGCCAAGGCCCTTGGCCCCGACGGTGGTCTGCCCGCCGGTCCCGGCACGGTTGGCCTCGATAATGGTTGCGGCGATTGTGGCGCGCGAACAGTAGATGCCCCCGCCGCTGCCGCCCGGTCCGCCCTGTGGCCCATCACCGCCCTGACCGCACGTGTTCTCATAAATCTCGGAACCGGTGACGATCAGCGAATCGGCGTGAATGCCGGCGCCATTGCCCCCCCGTCCCGCGATCACCTCGGACGCACCGCCGGTGCCGGTGGTGTTGTCGCAAATCGTCGAATCCGTCACATACAAAACCGAACCGGTTGAGTAGATGCCGGCCCCATCGCCGCCCGAGCCGGCCAGTGTCTCACGGGAGTCACCACCGGCCCCGGTGGCATTGCCTGCGATAGCGCAACCGACAATCTCCAGCGTCGAGCCCGTGCAATAGACGCCGCCGCCCGCCCCGCCATCGGACTGACCTCGTTCGGCGCCGGTCAGCGTGGCGTTGTCAACGATGCGACATTGACGCAGCGTCAGGGCGCTGTTGCGGCAGTAGATCGCTCCGCCGGCGGCGGCCAGGCCGTTCGTGATGGTCAGGCCGGCGATCTCACCGGCGAAGTCCTGCATGTAGAAGGCGCGATGGGGATCGGACGTCGTCCCGCCACAATCGACAATCGTCGCTTCCACGACAACGGGGTCCTCAGGATCGGTGCTCTGAATGCGAAGGGTTTTTCGCTGCAACTCGATATCTCGATTGCCCCGGCCGGTGTAGGTGCCCGGCTGGACGACGATGACGTCACCGTCGTCGGCGGCGTCCACCGCCGCCTGAATGGTCGAGTAACCCGTCTTTCCGCTGCCATCAACGTGCAGCGTGGCGGCCAGCGACGAGGCGGAAACGCCGAGAAGACATGTCAACACAATCACCACAGACATACAACGGGGTCGCGAAACCATGCGTAACCCTCCTTCTAAAGATAGCCTGAATGTCGGACGGTTCACTGTTTGAAAATTAGTGCCATCCGGCGTAGAGTTCGTAACGGCGTTTTTTCACGTTTTCCGCCCCAGGATGCTGCATCCGGACAGACCTTCACCCCCATGAGCCATTCACATCCGCAATCCCTTCTCCAAACAGGCAGTTGTCCACCCAGCGTGTTATTGTAGCAAATCCATCCGCGTTTGTCCAGTATTTTTGCGCACGGACAGGCCCCGAGCACGATTCCTGCGGGCTTGGCTCGACCTATAGGACCTATCGTGCGTCAGATTCAGCGGTTCTCGGAGGAGCGACTCAATATCTCACTGAGAATGGGCCTGAGAGTCTCGTTCCAGACAGCATAGCCATTCGGACTGAGGTGGAGCCGGTCGCCGAGGAACAGGTCATCGTCCGGCTTGCCTTCGGAATCCAGAAGCGGCGTCGCCAGGTCGGCGAGAGACAGCCGGTCGTCCGCCTTGCACAGATCGCGAATCAGGGCGTTGGCCCTGTTCATTTCAGGCCAAAGCGTCCAGCGTTGTCCACTGGGCTTGATCGTGACGAAGATCAGGCGAGTCTGCGGCAGCCTGTCGTTGATAAGGTTCACAAACCTGCGATAGTCATCGCGGACGCGTTGGGCCGACTTGCCGCCGGCCACGTCGTTGTCCCCGGCGTAGAAGACGATTACCTTCGGCTGATACGGCAGGACGATGCGGTCGGCAAAGTGCAGGACATCCGAGATATGGGACCCGCCGAACCCGCGGTTGATGACGGGCAGGTCCGGAAAGCCCTCCCGCGTGCGCCACATGCGAATGCTCGAAGAACCGACGAATAGGACCGGCGCAGCGGGAAACGCGTTCTTACTGTCCCACTGTTCAAAGGCGTCGATGTCCTTGGCGAATCGATTTGGATCGGGATCGGCGCCGGGTCCACCCGTCTGGACGGCACCGATCGCCGACAAGATCGACAACAGTATGATGTTTGCGGCGTACATCCACGAGCCCCTTCAATGCCTCTGCGGCTGAATCACGCGAATCGAACATTCCACAGACATGGATCGTATAGACTTCCGAAGGAACACGCAAGGGTTGCGTTCTATCGGAGGCGCCTCCAATCTGCTGTACGGACGGCATCCGATGCAAGCCGCAGCGCGGAGGGCTTGACTTCTCTGGCCGTTATGGTATGTTCCGTACAAGTGCGCATTTGTGCGCGCACGACAGGGGCTGGATCAAGAAAGGCAGGTGGCCACGATGACGTTGAGAACCACAGAGGACGTACGGGAACGCCGTGCAACAGACTACGGAATCGACTGGTGTTTCTTCTGACGCAGCGAGGTGTAATGATGAAAACCCTTACAGGTCATCTCCTCTGCGCCGTTGCCTCGGCGTCCAAGCGGAAGCTGAACTGCGCGTATCCGTGCAATCCTGTCCGGCCCGCTCCTGAGAACAAGCACCCGCATCTGCCCCGAAATGAGGATCTGCCTGCGCCCATCGTGTTCGCGGCAGACGTCCCATAGAGCCAGCATCCCCTTGTCCGGGACCCTATCGCGGCACACGACGATCAGTGTGTCGCCCTGCCGACGTGCGATTCTTGCCGTATCCATCGCCTCCTCGCCGGAGGCTGTCCGCAGTCGATACGGGCCGCGCGCGGGACGGCGGCAGAGACAAGTCACCTTCGATGGGAGTGTGGAAATATGGCAACGTGGAAGATCGAATGGAAGAATGTGGGACCCGAGAGAGCTGACGGCACCCTTGTGGTCGAAGCGCAGAACCTGGTCAAGGCCAAGGTCCATGCCGTGCGGGCCTGTCGCCGGTATCTGCCCTCCGGCAGCATCTACCTTGAGGCCGAGGGGCACTACCGGTATCTGATCATCCACGACATGGACGAATGCGGCGAGGTCCAACTGACGTGCTTCACTGCCCGTCCCGGCGGTCCGTCGCAGCGGCCGCAGATCCAGGAGTCCGAAGCCCTGCGATAACGCAAAGGACCGCGAATCCCCTATGAGAACAGACAGCGGCGACATGCAGAGTCGCCCAGGCGGACAGACGAATCCGCCAAGGAGATGATGTCATGACCGATAAGCGAGCCCAGCAACTCATCGCCAAAGCCATTGCTTCGAGCGACATCGATCGCGTGAAGTATTATCACATGTGCTGGTGGGAAGGCCGGCTCCGCTGCCTTCACGTTCACCATACGAAAGACATTCACCCGGTATTCTTCGCGGCGCCTGGAGACACCTTTGCCAACGCACTGAACGAGCGTCAGTGGCAATTGCTGACCGACCGCATCGTGGCGTTCGCTCAGAACCGCCGCATCGGCGTTGACGGCCGCGCACAGGGGCGCAACGGACGCATGCGTGCGGCCCGGCAGGGCCTGAAGCTGACAGGATTCGACGCGGAGCGTCTCCGGCGGCTGCTGCCCGGAGGGGAATCGACGCGACCTTCCGAAGACGCATATCTGGAGCGTCTCCACCGGCTGCTGGAGACGGCCGACACCGTGCCGCCTGAAGAGGTCCCGCACAACGTGGTGACGATGAACTCACAGGTGCGACTGAAGAAGGCGCGCGACGAGATACGCGTCGCTCTCGTCTTCCCCGGCGACGAAGACCGGGACGGCGATTTCGAGCCGATGAAGGTTTCCGTACTCACGCCCATCGGGCTGGCCATTCTGGGACGGCGGGTCGGCGACAGCGTGGAGGGCCGCGTCCGGATCCAGGATCTGCTCTACCAGCCGGAGGCGGCCGGACATTTCGACCGGTAGATCCCGTCCGAAGAACCTGAAGCAACGGCTGTCGTAAGGCGACGAAGAAGGAGTATTTGATCGTGGATGACCGGGATTCACAGCATCGACGTGGGTGTGCGACATGTCGACCATCGTCTGCGGCACAAGCGGATTTGCGCTCGTGTGGCTGCCACGGAGCGGAGAAACATCGAGGACACCGATGCCTGCCGTGCTGGTTGAAGGCCGGCGCACCGATACGACGCCGCGGACACAACACGCATGCCTGACAGAACCGTATGTGGACATGCAGAACCAGACACGCGTGACTCAGGAGACCCTTGTGACGAAGAAGACGGTCGGTGAATTCGTCTATCACACCGCGCTGCTGGTGCTGGGCAGCGCCCTATGCGCGTTCTCTGTGAACGCCATCCTGGTCCCACATGGGTTTCTGGCACGCGGCATGACGGGCGCCGCATTGATCGTGCATTACACGCATCCGGTGCTGCCCATCGGCGCGCTGTATCTGCTGATGAACATCCCCGTGTTTGCACTGGGCTGGCGTTTCGTCGGCCTGCGGTTCGTGTTCTATTCGCTGTGGGGCATGGCCGTCTATTCGGCGATGCTGCACATCATCACAGTTCCTCTGGCGATTCACGACAAGATGCTTGCCACGGTCATCGCCGGGGCGATCTCCGGAACGGGTGTGGCGGTGATCCTGCGTTCCTATGGCTCGATCGGCGGGGCGGAGATCCTGTGCGTCATCATGCACAAGGTCTTCTCGATCACACTGGGAGCGGGGTCCATGATTCTCAATGCAGTGGTTCTGGCCGTCGCCGCCACCCTCTTTCCCATCGAGACCGTGCTGTACACGCTCGTCTACGTCGCTGCGACCGCCCAGGTAACGAATATGGTGTTTCACGGCCTTGCCAGACGGCAGGCGGCGCTGATCATCTCAGACAAATGGCAGGAGATCGCTCTGGAACTGACGAACGTGCATCGTTTCGGCGTCACCCGGATCAGCGGTCAAGGCGGCTACCAGGGGACCGACAGGACCATTCTCTACTCGGTCATCAACCGCAGAAACGTCTCGGCCCTGAAGCGGATCGTCCTGGACCGAGACCCGAATGCCTTCATCGCGCTGATGGCCGCCGAGGACGTCACCGGCGTGGAGGTGGGCAACCAGCCACACTGGTGATGCAGACAACGGACGCCGCCCCGCCCTGCCGCTGAGGACCGCCCGCCTACTCATGCCGCAGGGCGATGATCGGATCGACCTTGGCGGCGTTGATGGCGGGGTAAAGACCAAACAGGATGCCAATCCCCATGCTGATGAACAACGGCAGCAGAATCCCGTTCAAGGTCACCACCGTGGCCATGCCGGAGAAATAGGTGATCAGCATCGGGATCAGGATCCCCACACCCAGTCCAATCAGCCCGCCGGTCGTGGAAAGAACGACGGTTTCGACGAGAAACTGGTAGATGATCTGCTTGCGCTTGGCCCCGATGGCCCGGCGGATGCCGATCTCGCGGGTCCGCTCCGTCACGGAGGCCAGCATGATGTTCATGATTCCGATGCCGCCAACGAGCAGGCTGATGCCCGCAATCGAGCCCAGAACGATGTTAAACGTCCGCTTGGTCGCCTCAGCCTGCTTGAGCAGCGCCAGTGGAACGCTGACGGTGTAATCCTTCTTCTTGTGGAAGCGTTCCAGCATGCGCTCGATGCCGGCCGCGACGGCCTCGACCCCCTTTGGGTCTTCGACCTGGATAATGACCTGATGCAACTCCACCTTTTCACGTTCCTCGGCGCCACTGGTCCGTTTCATGAAGATGTCGCCGAAATACCGTCGCGCCACTCCCATGGGAATATAGGCGTCGGCCTCCTGATCGGGGATCTGGATGTTCCCGGCCTGCCCGCTTTCGCTGCGGACAATCCCGATGACCTCGAATTCGTCCCCCCCGATGCGAATGGTCTGTCCGACCACCGCCTCGGTGGCCAGAATCTTCCTGGCACCGAACTCCGTCAGGACGGCAACGGGTGCCAGTCTCGCCTGGTCAGCGGGCATGAGCACGCGGCCGGCCAGAACCTCGCGGGGAACCAGTTCAAACCACTCCGGCGTCGTTCCCACAATCCGCAGTTCCAGGCCACGTTCACGCAGACGAGTCTCTTTTCGCGTCATTTTCACCGGCGCCACCTGCTTGATGTTGCCGAAGCACTCGGCGATCCGCCGATGGTCATCATAGGTCAGGCCGTAGACACTCATAAAAGACTGGCTCGTTCGCTGCTGGTCATCCGCTGCAGGTTTGACCGACGAGATGATGATGTTGTTGCTGCCAAGCTTGCGGATGTTCTCCATCGCCTCCATGCTGGCGCCCTCGCCCACCGAAAGCATGGCCACCACGCTGCCGACGCCGAAGACCACCCCCAGCATCGTCAGAAACGAGCGGAGTTTGTGCAGCAGCAGATTTTCGATCCCCAGCCAGACATTCCTGGCGATTCTGGTCTGTCTCATATGTACTGACTCCGTTGCGGATCGGTGAGGTATCGTCGCCACATGTCCGCTTTCGTTCCGGGCACACCACCCCTTTGTCCGGCGTCGACCATTCCGCCCGATCCATCCGGCCAGTGGTCGGCCGTTCGGGTTGCGTTACAGATCTCCCACAATGCTTTTTGCGTCTCGCTGAGGCCACATAGGGCCTCCTCTGCACTACTCATGGCGAAGCGCAATGATCGGATCGACCCTGGCCGCATTCATCGCAGGATACAGACCGAACACAATGCCAATAGCCATACTGATAAACAGTGGCAGCAGAATCCCATTCCAGGTCACCACCGTAGCCATGCCTGAAAAATAGGTGATCAGGAACGGAATCAATACGCCGACGCCCAAGCCGATCAGACCGCCAAACGTCGAAAGGACAACCGTCTCGATGAGAAACTGAACGATGATCTGCCGACGTTTGGCCCCGATGGCCCGCCGGATGCCGATCTCACGCGTCCGTTCCGTCACGGAGGCCAGCATGATGTTCATGATCCCGATCCCGCCAACGAGCAGACTGATGCCCGCGATCGAGCCCAGAACGATGTTGAACGTCCGCTTGGTCGCCTCGGCCTGCTTGAGCAGAGCCAGGGGAACGCTCATGCCGTAGTCCTTCTTCCCATGGAAGCGTGCCAGCATGCTCTCGATCCCTGTCGCGGTCGCCTCGACCTGCTCGGCATCGTTGACCCGAACGATAATCTGATGCAGTTCGACCCTTTCCCGCTGGTGGGCGCCGGCCGTTCTGCGCGTAATGATGTCGCCGAAGTACTTCCGGGCCACCTCGATGGGGATGTAGACGTCCACATCCTGGTCGGGAATCTGCATGCTCTGGCTCTGCCCGGCCTCACTGCGGACGATGCCAATAACCTCAAAGGCGTCGCCGCCGATTCGTACCATCTGCCCCACAGCGCTGCGCGTGGCGAGAATCTTGCGAGCGCCGAACTCGGTCAGCACGGCCACCGGCGCCTGTCGTTGCCGATCGGAAGGCAGAATGACCCTTCCGGCCAGGATCTCGCGCGGCACCAGGTCGAACCACTCGGGTGTGGTGCCCACCACGCGCAGCTCCATCGCCCGATCGTGCAGGCGCACCTCTTTGCGCACGAGCTTTACAGGGGCCACCTGGCCGATGCTGGCGAAGCTCGATGCGATGCGCTCGAGATCGGCGTAGGTCAGTCCATAGATGCTCATATGGCTGCGGACGGTGCTGGCCTGCTCATCCTCGGCGGGCTTGACGGATGAAAGAATGATATTGTTGCTGCCGAGTTTGCGAATCTGCTCCAGGGCCTCCTGGCTGGCCCCCTCGCCAACGGAAAGCATGGCCACGACGCTGCCGACGCCGAAGACGACACCCAACATCGTTAAGAACGAGCGCAGCTTGTGCAGCAGCAGATTCTCAACGCCGAGCCAGATATTCCTGATGAGGTTGGTCTGTCTCATGGGTCTCCGTCTCAATTCGGTCGATCAGCCCGTCCATCATGTGGAGCCGGCTCTTGGCGTGGGCGGCAATGTCCGGCTCGTGGGTTACCATAATGATGGTCTTGCCCTGCTTGTTCAGATTGTCGAGCAACTCCATGATCTGCTCGCCGGTAGCCGAATCCAGGTTGCCGGTGGGCTCGTCGGCGAAGACAATCTGCGGGTCGTTGGTCAGTGCCCGGGCAATAGCCACTCTCTGCATCTGTCCGCCGGAAAGCTCCGTCGGCCGGTGATTCAACCGTCCGCCGAGACCGACGATCTCCGCGAGTTCCCTGGCCCGCTGAGCGCTACGAACCGCGTCCCAGCCCAGATAGTACAGCGGCAACTCGATGTTCCGCTGCACGCTCAACTGTGGGATCAGATTGAAGCTTTGAAAGATGAATCCGAGGTACGATAGACGCAGTTCGCTGAGCGAATCGTCGTCGAGTTGACTGACGTCTTTGCCATCCAGGTAGTAGGCGCCGGAACTGAGCCTGTCAAGGCACCCGAGAACGTTCATCATCGTGCTCTTGCCCGATCCGCTGGGCCCCATGATCGCCCAGAAACTGCCCTTCTCGAACGAGACACTCACACCGGCAAGGGCCCGCACCTCCTCGGTCCCCATCTGGTAAATCTTGCGGGCGTTTTCAAGTCGAACGATATCCCGATTGCCGTGCGACGGGGTCTTGGCGGCCATCTACTGCTGCCCTCCCGACCTCGGGGTGCCAACAGTGGCGCCAGTCCCAGTGGGTGCAGCCGGTCCGCTCTGCGGGCTCTGCCCGGCAGGGGCAGTCTGGATCTGCTGCCGGAGATTCTCCATCTGCTTCTGTCGTTCCTCGGGTGTCATATTCTGGAGGCGCTCGCGCATCTGCTCTTTCTGCTGGTCCGAGAGTTGAGGCGGCCCCCCCTGTCCCTGAGCCGGAAATCCACCGCCGGCTCCAGGCGGCTGGAATTCCTGGGCCGGCATGCCTTCGCCGTCCTGGCCAGGATTGGGCCCGCCGCCACCGAATCCATTGGCGTTCTCCAGTCGCTCATTGATCCTCTGCTGCCAGGCATCAGCGTCGCCCTCCATCTGGCTGTCCCGAGAACCGTCCTGCAATGTGGCCGCCTTCAGGGGCGGCGCCAGCCAGACGACTTCCCCCTCGCCAAGGTCGCTGGCGATCCGGACCATGCTGTTGTTGTCCAGGCCGATCTCAACGACCCGTTCTTCGACCGTCCCATCGGGGCGTACGACATAGATGGTGGGCTTGCCGTCGACACGAATGACCGCCTGAATCGGGATGTAGATCGCGTCGTCGTACTGGGCGACGATAATCTCGACTTTGCAGCTCATCCCCGTCCGCAGGGCCGGATCATCGCCTTCCAGAAAGATGTCGGAGTTGTACACCTTCAGGTCGGGGTTCATCCACATGCTCTGGGGATCGGGCAGCGGTGCGATCCGTCCGACCGTCCCCATGAACTTCTTGCCAGGAAGGGCATCGACTGTAATGATCGCCGGCAACCCGATGCGGACCTTCTCCAGACTGGCCTCGTGGATATCCACCTCCGCCTTCGACGAGGCGGCCGTCGGCAGGTAGATCAACTCCTGACGTTCAAAGACCTCGACACCCTCATCGAGCGGCTCGCGATTATCGCGCCATCCACCACGGCGGGCGCTGGTGGCGTAAATGACCATCCCATCGGCAGGAGCGTAGATCTTGGCCTTGCTGAGCTGGTCGTCAATCTTGTCGAGTTTGTCCTTCTGGCGGTTGTACTCCTGCTCTCGGGCCAGCAACTCGGCTTTGGCCTGAACCACGTTGGCGCGGGCCTTGGCCCGCGTGCGTTCCAGAGCCATTTCCGCCTGCCGAACGTCGCTTTCGAGCTGTGCGATCTGCCGCTGATACGTGTACGTCTCCAGAAGTTCCCGATCTCTCTGCGCCACCTGGAGATTGACTTTGGCACGGCTATAGGCCAGCTCGTCCGTCTTCAGTTCGGTGGTGGAGAGGTATTTCTCCTCATGGAGTCTCTTGGACCATTCCGCCTTGTCCTCGGCCCGATTCAAATCCTCCTGTGCCAGTTGGATGTCGCTCTCGGCCTTCGCCAACTGGTTGGGATACTCACCTTCGATGTATTTCTTCAGGTCCTGTTTGGCGAATTCCAGCGTCAATTCGGCCACTTCCACGTCGCTCTGCGCCTGGTTCTCGACAATCGCCATGTTCTCTTTGGCATTGACATAGGCGGCTTCGGCGTTCTGAACCTTGATATCCTGGTCGATCCGCTGGTCCTGCATCGTGCTGGCGTCCAGTTCGACGAGCAGTTCTCCCTTCTTGACCCTTGTACCTTCGGGGATCAGGTAGATGATCGAGGTGCGGCCCTCGAGTTGATTCGTAATGATGATTTGCTCGCGTGCCTTGATCGTGCCTGATTCCAGTACACTGATCGTCAACGGCCCCCGCTTGGCCTCGAACGTAGCCATTTGGGTCGTTGAGGAGTCCGAGGCCCGGACAACTCTGAGCCAGATAATGACCAAGGCGATCGCGGCAATGACCACGAGAACACCGATCATCCTGAGAGGCTTGCGTCTGCCGTTGGTCGATCCATTGCTGTTGTTAGCTGTCATGCTTGATTTCCTCTGGCGAGTATTCCTGCCACAACCCTTTTTCATTGACTTCGAGCAGACCCAAATCGCGTTGAAGCTGCAATTCCGCTATCCGGTAGTTTACGACGGCCGCCGTGAGTTGGTTCTGCGCCAGGAGCAATGCATCCTGGGCTTCGAGCAGATCGCGGATCTGCGCCCGGCCGGCCTCCAGGAACAGCGTCGCGCTGCGAACCCGCTTTTCGGCCACCACGACCTGCTGGGCGTTGATCTTGATGCTCTCTCGCGATTCCAGCAGGGTCCGCAACTGACTGCGAATCGACAACTTGATCTGATCTTCGAGCTGTTGAACGCCGCGGGTGGCCCGCTCCAGGTCGATCAGGCTGTTGCGATAGGCGTTGCGTTCAGCCGTCCTCTCCAGGGGCAGATCCAGCGACAGCAGAGCCGCATATTGCCCGCCCTTGACAGACAGGCTGCCGTCATCGTCGCTGTCGGCGAAACGCGCCTGGCCGCCAAGCGTTAGGCCTGCTCGCAGGGCGTCGGCCCGGACAACCACCCTTCTCTGGGCGTCGTAGACCTCGCCGCTGGCCACCTGCAAATCGCGTCGGTTCTCAAGCGCCAGACGGATCGCGTCAGCCACGTCGATCTCGTACGGTCCGGCGTCGTCATACGTCGCTCCCTGCAACTCGACGGGAGCGTCGGCGGGAGGGGCCTCCTCAGACCCCGCATCCGAAGCGGCTCGTATCTCCTCAACGATCTCGTCGGAACGGGAGCGAAGTTGCATGAGATCGTTGGGGTCCAGTTCGATCAGGGCGTCCGGGGGAAGCCCGAGCTGGCTCTTGAAGGAATCGAGGCGACTCTTGAGTTGCTCCTGGGCCGAGATCCAACTGTTTCGAGCGCCCAGTTCACGCTGCACGGCCTGATCCACCTCGACCTGCGTAATGCGGCCGGCATCCGCCCTTCGACGGGTCCAGCGGGCCGATGTGATCGCGCTGCGGTAGTTGTCTCGAGCGTTGGCCACCGAGTCCATCTGCCGAAGGACGCCGAAGTAATCCTGAGCGATGCTGACCGCAAAGGTCCGCTTGTATCGCTCGAATTCCCAGATCGCGTAGACCACATCGCGCTCCGCCTGGGTCAGCGGCTCAGCCACAATATGCCGCCCGGCACCCTTGAGCAGAGGGATCGACACGGACGTGTCGGAACTGAGCCCCAGCGAAGAGGATCCCCCCTGAGTCAGGATGTTCAGCAGATCGACGGCCACGGCCGAACTGACGCTGAGCCCATTCATGAAGTTGCGCGTCACTCCGAGCGTCCCGCCGCTGTCGAGCGTCGTGACCGTCTCGTCTCCCGTCGTATCAGTCGACAGGCGGCTGTCGGCCTGGGACCGGAAGATACTGCGGAAGTCATTCCGCGTCAGGTCGAGACTCAGTGCGGCACGAAAGACATCCTCTTTGCGGGACTGATACTCGAAGCTGTTCCCGGCCCCGACCTGCAGGGCATCGATCAACGAAAGCTTGACCGGCTTGTCGGCAACGACAACAACGTCGGATCCATCGGACGCCTTCTGCGGCCCATAGTTCTCATCCGGCCAATGCGGAACCGGATCAAGCATGTCGGTTCCGAACGAGGCCGGGCCCGAATGAGGCAGTCCCTGCTCAGCCATAAGTCGGCGTCGAAGGATGTCGCTTGGACGCTCGATACTGAAGGGCTCCGTGCGGCCGATGGCTTCGGCCTGCTTTTGTGCGACGATTTGCGCGCCGACCTCGTCGGCCTTGCGACGGTGTTGCTCGGGCGACTTGCACCCGATCAGGCCGCCGGCCGCCGCCAGCAACACAATGCCTGCCAACGGACCACCCGCCCTTCTGCGCCACGGATTACGATGACAATACCCCATAGATGCGCCTAAATACTGTAGTTTCCCTTCTTTCTGCTCTCAAGTCAACATCAAACTGCCTTACTGCCCAGCCAGGGGGGCCCCGTCTGCCCCCTCCCATGGACATCTCCTGGCAGGGTTGTCGGCCAAGGTCGCAGACACAGGACAGACGCGGAAAAATCATCTCTCATTGCACGGAAACAGGCGTTCACGTCATTTCCCGCGCGTTTGCAGGAACGGAAATGCATGTCTGCAAAGAAGTTGGTGGATTGCCGCCGCAAGGCGGTTACACATTCAGCCGGAAATGCCGATCAAGCGGTGGCCATTGCATTCACCCGGAAACGAGGGTATTGTGTCAGGCCGTTATGGATGGCGCACGGCCTCGAACCGCCGGCAGTGGTCGGTATACCGAGGCCCACGATCCTCAATTGATGCTGGCAGTGGAGAAAAACGATATGGAGTTCCCGCCCGAAAGGCCCCTCGCCACAACCGAGGGACGACTCGTTTCGCTCGATGCCCTCCGAGGCTTCGACATGTTCTGGATCATCGGCGGCGGCTGGATTATCAGCGGTCTGGCCAGGGGTCTGCACAACGAGTGGTTCAGCCAATACGTGGTCCCGCATGCCGAACACGTGCCTTGGGAGGGTTTCGCCGCCTGGGACCTCATTATGCCGCTGTTTCTGTTCGTGGTCGGAGCGGCCATGCCGTTTTCCTTCGCCAAGCGGCTCGAACAGGGCCACCCCAAGGGCCGGCTCTACGTGCACATCCTCTTTCGCGTGGTCGTTCTCTGGATTCTCGGCATGATCGCCCAAGGCCGGCTGCTGGAGTACGACCTGTCGAAATTGCGTCTGTACAGCAACACGCTCCAGGCCATCGCCGCCGGCTATCTGATCGCTTCGGTCCTCCTGCTGAACCTGCGGATCTGGTGGCAGGTGGCGGTCACCGTCGCCCTGCTGCTGTTGTACTGGGCCCTGCTAATGCTGGTCCCGGTGCCCGGATTCGGCCCCGGTCAACTGACGCCGGAAGGCAACCTGGCGATTTACATCGACAAACTGATCCTTGGCGCCTATCAGGATGGCACGTCCTACACGTGGATTCTCAGCAGCATGACATTCGGCTGCACCGTGATGATGGGCGCCCTGGCAGGCCAACTGCTCCAGTCCGACTGCGGCAAGGTCCGAAAGGTGCTGTTTCTGCTGGCCTCGGGCATTGCCTGCATCTGGATCGGCTGGGCCTGGGGCTTGGTCTTTCCGATCGTCAAGCATATCTGGACCAGTTCGATGGTGCTCTTTGCGGGCGGCTGGAGCCTGGTGCTGCTGGGCGTCTTCTACCTCGCCTTCGACGTGCTGCGTCTGCGCTTCCTGGCGTTCCCGTTCGTCGTGATCGGGATGAACGCCATTGCTGTCTATATGATCACGCGGGTGTATGACTTTCGACCGTTCGGCGATATCGTCGTCTCGGGCCTGTCGCGGTGGACGGGCGACTGGCACGAATTCGTCCGCGCCGTGGCGGGAGTGCTTGTCATCTGGCTGATCCTGTTCCACATGTACCGCAAGCGAACCTTCATCAAGATCTAACGGAGAGCAGTTCATGAAAGCGCTCGTCAAGAGCAAGGCCGAACAAGGTCTGTGGCTGGAAGAGATTCCCGTACCCCGGATCGGCATCAACGACATCCTGATCCAGGTGGTCAAGACCGCGATCTGCGGCACGGACGTACACATCTACAACTGGGACGCCTGGGCACAGAAGACCATCCGTGTGCCCATGGCCATCGGACACGAGTTCGTCGGGCGGATCGTTGAGATCGGCAGCAACGTCCACGACTTCGCGGTCGGAGACCTCGTTAGCGCCGAAGGGCACGTGGTCTGCGGACGTTGCCGCAACTGCCTGGCGGGCCGGCGGCATCTTTGCACGGCCCCCAAGGGGATCGGGGTCAATCGGGACGGCGCGTTTGCCGAGTACATCTCCGTGCCGGTGACCAACGTCTGGTATTGCGACAAGACCATCCCGACGGATGTCTTGAGCTGTTTCGACCCTCTGGGGAACGCGGCGCACACGGCGCTGAGCTTCAACCTCGTCGGCGAGGACGTGCTCATCACCGGGGCCGGCCCGATCGGCTGCATGGCCGCCGCTATCGCCAAGCAGGTGGGCGCTCGGCATGTCGTTGTCACGGATGTCAATCCGTACCGGCTGGACTTGGCGAAGAAGATGGGGGCGACGCTGACCGTCGATGTTCGGAACGCGTCTCTGGCCGACGCCCAGAAGCAGCTTGGCATGAAGGAGGGCTTCGACGTCGGCATGGAGATGTCGGGCAATCCCGAGGCTCTTCGCGAGATGATCGCCAACATGGCTCACGGCGGAAAGATCGCCCTGTTGGGCATCCTGCCCCGCACCGAGATCGAGTGGGACTTCGTCGTATTCAACGGGTTGACGATCAAGGGCATCTACGGACGCGAAATGTACGAGACGTGGTACAAGGTCACAATGCTGATCCAGGGCGGCCTGGACCTGGGCCCGCTGATCACGCATCGCTTTCACTATACCGACTTTCAGAAAGGCTTTGACGCCATGCGTTCGGGCAACTCCGGCAAGGTCGTCCTGAGCTGGCACGACGAGTAGGGGCGAATAACCATTCGCTCGCAGGGGGCCAATCATCATTCTTTGCCCTCGCGACCGCAGGAGAATACAGATATGTATCGGGATGTGAAGACGCACCTTTCGGAGCAGTTGGCCGAGATTCGCCAAGCGGGCCTGGAGAAACCCGAGCGGGTCATCACCAGCCCACAGAGCAACCGCATCACCACCACTGCGGGCCAGACGGTGCTCAATATGTGCGCAAACAACTATCTGGGTCTGGCCAATCACCCGGAGGTGATCCGCGCCGCTCGCGAAAGCTACGAAAAGTGGGGTTTCGGCCTGGCCTCCGTGCGATTCATCTGCGGCACGCAGCAGATCCACAAGGACCTCGAGGCCGCCGTCACACGATTCCTTGGAACGGAGGACACGATCGTCTACGGCTCGTGCTTCGACGCCAACGGCGGCCTGTTCGAGACGCTGCTGGGCCCCGAAGACACGATCATCAGCGACCAGTTAAACCATGCCAGCATCATCGACGGCGTCCGGCTGTGTAAGGCCCAGCGGCTGCGCTTTGCCAACAGCGACATGGCCGATCTGGAGGAGCAGCTCAAGGCGGCCCGATCCTCGCGATTCCGGCTGATTGCCACTGACGGTGTCTTCTCGATGGATGGTTATATCGCCAAGCTCGACGCCATCTGCGAGCTGGCCGACCGCTACGACGCGATGGTCATGATCGACGACTGCCACGCCACAGGGGTCATCGGCGCCACCGGCCGGGGTACGCCGGAGTATCGGGGCGTCATGGGGCGCGTCGATGTCATCACGGGCACATTCGGCAAGGCGCTCGGCGGCGCCAGCGGCGGCTTCACTTCCGGGCGCAAGGAGATCATCGCGATGCTGCGGCAACGCAGCCGGCCGTATCTGTTCTCCAACACGCTGGCCCCGGCGGTGGCGGCCGGCTCGATCAAGGCGATCGAATTGTTAAGCCCATCGGCACACGCAGGGGCGACGCATGCGTCGCCCCTACTCGCGCGGCTGGCCGACAACACGCGGTACTTCCGCGACCGGATCGCCAAGACGGGGCTGAAGGTGCTGCCCGGCGACCATCCGATCGCGCCGATCATCCTCGGAGAGGCAACGCTGGCTCAGGAGATGGCTCAGCGTCTGTTGGCCAAGGGCCTCTACGTGATCGGCTTCTCGTTCCCGGTCGTCCCCAAGGGGCAGGCGAGGATTCGCACGCAGGTCTCGGCCGCGCACACGCGAGACGACCTGGATTTCGCGGTCGAGAAGTTCACCGAAGTCGCAAAGGAATTGGACATCAATACGTAGAGGCGAATGTCCATTCGCCCTTACCATGTTGATTCTCGCGAGGATAGGACGATGACCGGTGAGCTGAATCGCCGTGACTTTCTCGGAGCCGCTGGTACGGCGGCTCTCGCCCTGCCATTCACAGGGACGCTGCGAGCGCAAGATGTGCCGATGGGCATGCCCGCCGAGTGGTACAATCCGCCCGTGGAGTTCTCGCAGGCGCCGTTCTGGTTCTGGAATGATGACCTGTCCGAAAAGGAGTTGCTTCGGCAGATCGAGGATTTTCGGGCGCACGGCGTTCACGCCTTTCTGATCCATCCACGAGCCGGGCTGCCCCGATCTATTGGCTGGATGAGCGATCGCATGATCGACCTGATGCGATTTACCATCGAGCGGGCTGCCGAGCGCGACATGTGGGTGATCCTCTACGACGAAGGGATGTATCCCAGCGGCTCATCGAGCGGACAGGTGGTCGCGGAGAACCCCGCCTTCCGCACACGGGGTCTGGTCTGCATCGACCTGGACGAAGCGACGCCGGGGACCGAGGTGCAAGGCGTGCGCATCGATGTCGAGGGCAGGCCCGACCTGGCGGCCGACCAGACGCTCGTGGCCCTGACCCGTCGCAAGAGCAACGGCCATCGCCTCGCCATCGTCGACCGCCCGGCGCGCGAGGGCCGCTCGACCATTCGAGGTCTTCACTTCGTCCAGGACGACCCACCCCGCCGGGCCGACCGGCGAGAGGTTCCAGAGAACCAGCCGCCCGGAGCGGACATCCTCAATCCCGAATCCGTGGCGTGCTTCATCCGACTCGTCTACCAACGATTCTACGACGAGTTTGGCGACCGCTTTGGCAAAACGGTAAAGGCCATCTTCACCGACGAGCCGTCGCTGCTGGCCCGGGGCGCCGAGCGAAGCATGGTCCCTGGAACCACCGGCATTCTCGAACATATCAATCGCTTCCTGGGTCACGACTTCACCGAGCACCTGCCAACGTTGTGGTATGCAGATGAGCCCGATGCCGAGCGGCGCCGTCGCGACTACAACCGTGCGATCCAGGCGCGGCTGGAAGAGACGTTCTATCGCCCCATCTCCGAGTGGTGCGGCGCGCACGGCGTCGCTCTGACGGGCCATCCGATGGCCCCGGACGACATCGGCCATCTGCGTCATTTCCACATCCCCGGCCAGGACATCGTCTGGCGTTATATCGAACCGGGCAAGCCCAGCGCGCTCGAAGGCGCTCAGTCCACGCAGGGCAAATGCGCGTCCTCGGCAATGATCCACCTCAAACGTCGCCGCAACCTGAACGAATTCTGCGGCGCCTACGGGCATAACTTCACCTTCGAGGAAATGCAGTGGCTGGCGAACTGGCTGCTGATTCGCGGGTGCAACCTGCTCGTTCCGCACGCGTTCTACTACTCCATTCGCGGACCCCGGATCGACGAGCGGCCGCCCGATGTCGGGCCCAACAGTCCGTGGTGGGCGCAGTTCAAGCCGTTCGCACAGGCGACGTCGCGACTCTGCTGGCTGAACACCGACGGCGTTCACGTCTGCTCGCTGGCCATCCTGGGAACCAACGACTACCTGCCCTGGCGGGCGGCAAAGGTCTGCTTCCAGCATCAGCGCGATTTCAACTACCTCGAAGCGCGACACCTGTGGGAGGACGCCCGCATTGACTCCGAAGGCATCCATCTGGCGGGAATGCACTACCTCGCCTTGATCGTTGAGGATGATCCGCCCTCACAGGCCAACAACGCCATGGATGTCATGGCCCAGGCCGGAAGGCTGATCCGCTGGAAGGAGGTGACGGAGCCGACCGAGTTTGTCGACGCCATCGACAGGTTGATTCCGCCCGATATCGAGGTCTCGCCGGAAACACCGGATCTGCGAGTCCGACATATGCGAAAGCAGGACACCGATTACTACATGCTGTTCAACGAAGGCGAAGGCAATCTGAACGTACGACTGCGACTTCTGGCGAAGGGAAGGCGGACACTGCTCGATCCCACGACCGGGAGTCAGAGGTCCGTAACAGGCGACGAACCACTTTCGCTGGCCCGTCACGCAATGCGCGTGCTGGCCGTGCAACAGCACTGACGCAAGAGTGTTATAGGCCCACCCGGCGCCGGGCGGCGCCGGCCGAATCGATCGCGGCGTGCCAATTGCCCGGATCGTTGCCGTATGCGCCGGTTGCCGTGCGCGTCAGTGACAGGCCCGTTCCCGCCGCCTCGGCAGGCCATGGGTCCTGCCCATCGGCAAAGGTCTCATGCTGAAGACCGTTGCTGTAGCTGACGCGGTCCACCACGATCCATCGACGCTGTCCGTCATCGTCGAGATCACCCGGCCTGTCGAGCCGGATCGTCTGCCCGATATTGTCGAGCGAGCCGGCGCCCCATTCGAGAATCACCGGCGTGCCCGCGATACGATAGGTGGCTTCGAAGACCGCACGATTCGTGACTACCATCAGGTACTGACCCGGCGCCAGCGTTATGGGCAACTCGTCCGGGAAGAGCAGTTCGATCGCGGCACCACCGTCGCCGACAAACCGCCACGGAGCGTTCCGATCGAAATCGTAGACAGTCACATCGGAATCGCTGATGTTCAACAGCTCGACGTACTCGACGCCCTGTGAGACGCTCGGATGGTACATAATCTCGCTGATGACCATCGGCCCGATCCTTGGACCGCTGTTGGCCTCTCCCGGCGTCGGCTCTGCCGTCTCAACGAATTCGACCACTCCGGTACTCATCTGATGGCGGCCGAAGGTTGCGCCCCTGTCGGAGGCTCCGAACGTCTGTCGTTCGGCGTAACCGGTCAAGACGCCGTCCCAGCCGGAGTGGAGGTGTACCGTCTCTCCGTACCGGCTCAGACCGAATGGACTGCGACATCCGGGGTCATTCTCATTGCCGAAATGCTGGTCCTCCGTAAACACGACATACCCATCGGGCGGAATCACCGTGCCTGAAGGAATCTCATAACGCGTCAGGTCGTTGCCGCTGTCGCTGAGGAACCAGCCGCTGATGTCGATGACCAGATCAGTCGTATTGTGCAACTCGATCCAATCGGGTCCGACGCCCTGGGAGTTAGCCATGACCTCGTTAATAACCACCGTCCCGAGGGCGGGAAGCTGTCCGGCGTCGTCGAAGGCCGGCGAGCCGCCCATGGCGGCGCTCGGCCGCCAGGCGATTTGGCAGTTCCAGACGCTGGCGGCGGTCCCGGCCGGATCGGTAGCCGTCAGGGAGAAGCCCATGCCGTCGGTGATGGGATACCAATCGTCGCTGTACGTGAGACTCTGCACGATCGCGCCGGCGGCATCCCTCAGTTCGATCCGCTCGCCCGCGTTGCTCAGGCCGCCCGAATACTGTCCGATGACTGGCAAGCCGGGCCCATACACCGCATCGAAGGCGGCAATGTCCTCAACGAGCAACACATACTCGCCCGGAATCACATCGACATCGGGAAACGTGAATTGTATCCCGTCGGCAAACCGGGCCAGGTTCAGGTTGATGGTCTCGTCACCGATGTTGGTCAGTTCGACGAACTCGGCGTTCGGATCGGTCGGATGGTACATCAGTTCGCTGATCCGCAGGTTCTCGGCGACCGGGCCGACGG
>JAAYBA010000332.1 GCA_012719085.1 Planctomycetota bacterium | reverse complement strand
TACATCGGCAGGTTGACGCGGAGGGTGGCGGTGGTGATGCCGGCGGCGGTGGTCAGTTGGAGGCGGCCTTCGTTCATGCTGATGTGGGGAAAGGCGACGCCTTGGGGGTCGCCGAAGCGGCGGGCTAAGCCGGGGGACTTGCCCAGCTCGATTGTGAGGCCCTCGAATGTCTGGTTCATCATCATGGCCGCCAGCGAAACGAGTTCATTGGTTTGGGCCGACTGGCCCGGCGGCCCGCTGAAGCGGCGGGCGTCGGCGGCAAACTGCTCGATCAGCCAGCGGACGGTCGCGAGCTGGCGGGCCTCCTCGGTGGCGTAGGGCGTCGTCTGGATCTCGGGGGCCAGGACGAGTTCGGCGTCGAAGACAAGCCCTCGTCGCGGCGGGACCAGCTTCTGGCCCCGCTCGGTCGGGGCGGCGGTGGCCCGCTCGTCGATGCAGAAGAAGTACTTGCGGCGGGCGGTCATCTGGTGCTCGTCGAAGGCGACCAGCGTGACCCAGGTCCGCCGGGCGTCGGCGCTTTGGCCGCAGACGGCGATCGTCGTATCGCTCTGGCTGACGAGTTGCCTGCCGGTCGCTTCGGGGTCGAGCCGGTGGTCGGGGGCGTCGAACGAGCCGAGCGCGTCGAGCGTGGAACTGGCCTTGAGCTGGATGTGGCGGTAGGGGCCAACCAGGCGGCTGTAGGCGAGCGGGTCGCTGCGGATGTACCACTGAGCCGCACAGCCGCAGAGCGCAAGAAAGGAGCCGGCCAGAGCCGCAAGACCGAACGACACAAGCCTGCTCGCGGCTGGCTCCTGCGTCATCGTCCGTCTCGTGGCTCTCATACCGGCTCCCTGGCTGTCTCAATCCCGATGCACGTGGGATCAATAATCAACAATCCATAGTCAATCCCTACACCTCTTTGGCGTTGACCCACTTCATCATCTTCCGTAGCTTGCGGCCGACGGTCTCCACCTGGCTGCCGTGGTCCTTCTCGTACAGGGCGTTGAAGTTCTTCAGCCCGCCCTGATATTCGCTCACCCATTCCTTCGCGAAGGCGCCGCTGGTGATCTCGCCGAGGATCTTCTTCATCTCAGCGCGGGTCTCGTCGGTGACGATCCGCGGCCCGCGACTCAGGTCGCCGTATTCCGCCGTATTCGAGATGCTATATCGCATATAGCTCAGCCCGCCCTGATAAATCAGATCCACAATAAGTTTCACCTCGTGGACACACTCAAAATAGGCGATTTCGGGCTGGTAGCCGGCGGCGACGAGGGTCTCGAAGCCCGCCTTGATCAGGGCCGACAGGCCGCCGCAGAGGACGACCTGCTCGCCGAACAGGTCGGTCTCGGTCTCTTCCTTGTAGGTCGTCTCGAGGATGCCGGCGCGGGCGCCGCCGATCCCATTGGCCCAGGCCAGCGCGATCGCCTTGGCGTCGCCGGTGGCGTCCTGCTCGACCGCGACCAGGCACGGCACGCCGCCGCCTTTCTCGTACTCGCTGCGGACCAGGTGCCCCGGCCCCTTCGGCGCGATCATGACGACGTTGACGTCCTTCGGCGGCACGATGTACTTGAAGTGAATGTTGAACCCGTGGCAGAACCCGAGCGTCTGGCCGGCCTTGAGGTTCGGTGCGATCTGGCTGCCGTAGACCTTCGCCTGCACCTCGTCCGGCAGCGTCACGATGATCAGGGCGGCCCCGTTCATCGCCGTCTTGATATCGCCCGGCGTAAAACCGTGCTCGACCGCCAGCTTGAAGTTGTCCGTCCCCTCCAGCTCGGCGATCGCCACCTCGACGCCGCTGTCGCGAAGGTTCTGGCTGTGGGCGTGGCCCTGACTCCCATATCCGATCACCGCGACTTTCTTGCCCGCCAGCGGTGCGATCGGGGCTTGATCCTCGTAGTAGATTGTTGCTGCCATTTCGTTGTTCTCCTTTCTATGTCCAATAAGCATCGACTGCATCTGTCGGGATTCCACAGGCTCAAACCCCGCATTATACGCATCCGCACCCCAGGAGTAAACTCCCGCCTTGCCCCCGGCCCCAAGGTTTTTCCCGCCCCGATTTCGTCGCTCGGGC
>JAAYBA010000331.1 GCA_012719085.1 Planctomycetota bacterium | reverse complement strand
GTTCGATTCCCTTCGTCTCCAATCGTTTCTGAGGTACCATGCCGCGATCGGCCGGACAAGTCGGATTGCGGCGTTTTTCTTTCATCCGATCGATCCCCCGCCCATACCCGTTTCGCATCCGGTCTCCAACCGCGCCGGTATTAGAGCAAGGCCATATTCAGGTTCTTGGTGGCGGCTTCGTTGAGACAAAGCCGGGGTTTTCTGCTTTGGCGGGTCACAATTCCTTGATAACAAATCAGTGCGTTGTGCGTCTTGGACGATGGAGATGGTGTGTTCTCCCGACGAACCCCGAGCTGGCGTGCCGGCCCTCGTGAGCAAGATCATGTGAGTGGAAAGGAGACTGGCGTGAGGACTACAAGGATCATCGCCTCTGTCGGCATCGCGTTGGCAGTGTCCTTCCTGTTGTGGGGCTGTGGCAAGCCGGACGACCAGACGATGGAAGAGACGGATGCGGACTCAGTCCAGAGCGAGCCCCTGGCGGGAAACAGCGAGCAGCAGACAGCGACCCCGCCGGTGTCTGACGCGGCTTCTGCCACGAAGCAGACGGGAGATGATATAGCCCAGTTGGACAAGCAGATCGAAGAGGTACGAGCGGCGTTCCTGTCCTTGCAGCAGATCTGCAAGGCCAACGACATCGACGGCTACGTCGCTTTCTGGGACGACGAGACGCATAAGGAAATCGACGGCAGAGACCTGACCGTCGCACAGAGAAGAGAGCGACGACACCAACGGCTCGTGGAAAAGCCAGGGGACTTGGACGAGATCGCCATTGCTGCAATCGAATCCATCGAGGTGAACACCAGCCAGGCGGAAAAGCTGGAGCAACTCTACGGTCGAAGGGTAGAAGGGGACATGATCGTGGTCTTCACGGACGGTCCCGCCCTGCTGTTCCACGAGACCGCCGACGGGTGGAAGCTGTTCACCAAATCAACATCCAGCTACTTCCGCGAAGGACAGTAAGTCGTCAGTCAGGCCTTGGCCATCGACACCCCTGGGAAGCCTCTATCCCAGACAGGCGATGTCGAGGTTCTTGGCGGCGGCGGTTTCGTTGGGGCGCGAGACGGGGGTCGTGACGGGGGCGGCCTTGAGCGCTTCGGGGTCCTTCTGTGCCAGTTCGGCAATCTCGATCATGGCGGCGATGAAGGCGTCGAGCGTCTCCTTGCTCTCGGTCTCGGTGGGCTCGATCATCATGGCCTCTTTGACGATGGTCGGGAAGTAGACCGTCGGCGGATGGAAGCCGCGATCGATCAGGGCCTTGGCGATGTCGATGGCGTGAACGCCGTTGGCGGCCATCTTCTCGGTCGTGCTGAAGACGCACTCGTGCTTGCAGAGCTTGTCGAAGGCAGGAGCGTAGTGGTCCTTCAGCTTGCAGCGGACGTAGTTGGCGTTGAGCACGGCGTTTTCGGCGACGCGAGCCAGACCATCTTTGCCCAGCAGCAGGATATAAACGTAGGCCCGTAATACGATCCCGAAGTTGCCATAGAACGGCGCGATGTAGCCGATGGACTTGGGCCGGTCGTACTCCAGTGCATAGGTGCCGTCGGCGCGTTTGACCACGACCGAGACGGGCAGGAACGGAACGAGGTGGTCGCGGACGCCGACCGGTCCGGCTCCGGGGCCCCCACCGCCGTGAGGCGTGGCGAAGGTCTTGTGCAGGTTCAGGTGGACGATGTCGAAGCCGAAGTCGCCCGGGCGGGCCTTGCCGACGATCGCATTGAGGTTGGCGCCGTCGTAGTAGGCCAGGCCGTCGACGCTGTGGATCAGGTCGCAGATCTCGCGGATGTGCGGGTTGAACAGGCCCAGTGTGTTGGGGCACGTCAGCATCACGCCGACGACCTCGTCGTTGATCGCAGCTTTCAGAGCCTTCAGGTCCATCACGCCGTCGGCATCGCTGGGGATCGAGACGACACGATAGCCCGCGATGGCGGCGCTGGCGGGGTTGGTACCGTGGGCGCTGTCGGGGGCCAGCAGGATGGTCTTCTTATTGCCCTTGTCGCGATGGTAGGCGGCCATGATCATCATACCGGTCAGTTCGCCGTGCGCGCCGGCCATCGGCTGCATGGTGAAGCCGCCCATGCCCGTGATCTCGCGCAGCAACACGTCCATCTCATGGAGGATCGCCAGGGCGCCCTGGATCAGCATGCCACCCATGCGCAACTGCGGCAGCAGCGGGTGCAGATGCGCGAAGCCCGGATAGCTCGCGATGCGTTCGGCGACCTTGGGGTTGTACTTCATCGTACAGGAACCGAGCGGGTAGAAGTTCGTATCGACGCCAAAGTTGCGCCGGGACAGTTCGGTGAAGTGCCGCACGACGTCCAGCTCGCTCAGTTCGGGCAACGCCGCACCCCGGTCGCGCAGCAGGTCGTCCTTGATATTGACCGATGTGGGCACGTCGCTCGGCCCGGGGCAGACGCCCCGGCGGCCCGGCACGCTTCTTTCAAACAGGAGCTTCATAGCACACCCATAAGGCAGATCAAAATGTAGAAAGTAAAGATCAAAACTACAGACCAAAACGCAAGAAGTCATCGCCGAAGGCGATTCCGCAATTTTGATTTTTCATGATTGACTCTTGATTTCACAGTACGCTTTCCAACGCCTCGGCCAGCATGCCGATCTCCTGCTTGGTGCGCTTCTCCGTCACGCAGATCAGCATGGAGTTTTCCATTTTCTTATAGTACCGGCTCAGCGGGAAACCGGCGGCAAAGCCCTTCTCGATCAGTCTGGCGAACACGTCCGCCGCCTCACAGGGCAGATCAACGACGAACTCGTTGAAGAACCACCGGGTCTTGAAGCGAGGTTCGACACCTCTGATCGCGGTCAGCCGCTGGTAGGCGTAGCTGGCCTTGTCGGCGCAGCGCTGGGCGGTTTCTTTAAGCCCTTCCTTGCCCAGAAGCGACAGATACACCAGCGCCGTCAGGGCGCACAGCGCCTCGTTCGAGCAGATGTTCGACGTCGCCTTGTCGCGTCGGATATGCTGCTCGCGGGCCTGGAGCGTCAGGACAAACGCGCGGCGGCCTTCGCGGTCGGTCGTCTCGCCGACGACGCGGCCGGGCATCTTGCGCACGTGCTCCTTGCGGGCGGCCATGAAACCGAGATACGGACCGCCGAACGACATCGGCATGCCGAGACTCTGGCCTTCGCCCGTGACGATGTCGGCGCCCATGGCGCCGGGCGTTTTGAGGATGCCCAGCGAGATCGGGTAGCACGAGACCAGCAGCAGCGCCCCCTTTTCGTGAGCGGCCTTGGCCAAGTCGGTGAAGTCATCAATGCAACCGAAGAAGTTCGGGTTCTGAACGATAATCGCGGCAGTCTGATCGTCGAGCTTGTCGAGGATCTCGTTGCGGTCGGCCAGGCCATCGGTGCAGTGTGTCTCCTCCAGGTCGATCTGGAGATTCCGCGTATACGAGTGGATCATCACACGGTAGATCGGATTGACGCTGTCGTCGATGATAACCCTATTGCGGCCCGTGATGCGCAGGGCCATCATCATCGCCTCGTACATGGCGGTGCCACCGTCATAGAGCGAGGCGTTGGAGACCTCCATGTCGGTGAGCCGACAGATGGCCGACTGGTACTCGTAGATCGCCTGCAGGGTGCCCTGTGACAACTCGGGCTGGTACGGCGTATAGGCCGTGTAGAATTCGCTGCGCGAGATGATCGAATAGACCGCCGAGGGGATGAAGTGGTCGTAGAACCCGCCGCCCAGGAAAAGCGTCAGGTCGATCGAGTTCTTGCCCGCCAGCTCAGCGAGACGACTGCGGGCCTCCATCTCGCTCAGACCCGCCGGCAAATTGAACGACTTGGCCTTCAGATCGGCGGGGATGTCGGCAAACAAGCCGTCCATCGTCAGGCCGATCTCGGAGAGCATCTCCTGCTGTTGCTCTACTGTGTGTGGAATGAATTCCATCTTCGCTCCGAGGAAATAGGACCAATAGGACCGATTGGACCTATAGCGTGTCGAGGTACTCTTGGTACTTCTTGGCGTCCATCAGGTTGTCGAGTGATTTCTTGTCGGTGAGCTTCAGCTTGCAGATCCAGCCGCCCTTGTAACAGTCTTCGTTGATCAGCTCGGGTTGGGTGGCCAGCTCGGAGTTGACCTCGGTGACCGTACCGGTGACGGGGCTGTAGACGTCGCCGGCCGCCTTGGAGCTTTCGACCACGGCGATCTCCTTGCGCGCCGCGATTTCCTTGCCCACTTCGGGCAATTCAACGAACACCAGTTCGCCCAACTGCTCCTGCGCATAGTCGGTGATCCCCATCGTGACGATGTCACCTTCAACCTTCGCCCATTCGTGGTCTTTGGTGTAAAGCAAACCCTCGACGACCATTGCATTGCCTCCTGTCAGAACTTCTCGAATCGGCCGACGACGGTTCCCATCAGATCGGCCTGTGCCTGTTGTCCTCTGTCCATGCGTTCGGCCCGGCCCTGCTGGACCTGGCTGG
>JAAYBA010000330.1 GCA_012719085.1 Planctomycetota bacterium | reverse complement strand
GCCGTCTGCCAGGCGCCCGTTACGCTGCCCGTCATCGCCAGGTTCGAGAACTCCGCCGCCGTCGTAATCGCGGCGTCGTGACTGGTCACCGCCAGACCGATGTAGACGTTGGCCGTCATCGGAATCTCCAGCGGGTCCGTCGGTGTGATGTCCACCCACGTGACGCCGTCGGCCGAGATCTGCGGCGTGAAGAGGTTGTTCGTCCGCGTCAGCCTCGCCCAGTACGGCAGCGAGATGTCCGCCACGTCCGTATTGGCGCTGTCGGTCCCGGCTACCGGACGACGCTGGAGCGAAGCCCCATGTGTCGGTTCCGGCGTCAGGGCCACGAACGCGTGCTTCGAGCCGGCCTCGAGCGTCTCACGGATCATCACGCCGGCCTTGGCCCACTCGTTGCTGCGAATCACGCTGTCGATGCGGACCGTGATCGACCCGTTGCCGCTGAGGCTCTTGTAGGCGTAGCGGAACTGATCGGCCGTGCCCCAGATGTCGGTCCCGACCGCGCTCATGATGATCCTTCCGCCGGAAGTCTCTTCAAACGACGGTGCGTTGCCACGAACGTACAGCACCAGCGTATCGGCACCGTGACCCGACCAGTTCTGCGGCGAGGCGAACACCCGCTCGGCCTCGGAGTAGAACGGCGAATCGGTGTTGTCATACTGCAATGGCATCGACTGGCCGCCACTGCGAACGATCGTCTCTTCGGCGAACGGGGCGTTGAGGTAGCCGACCGTCGAACCGGTGTTGTTGACCCAGCCGTCAAGCCAGGTGTCGAAGATGGTCGTGCCGGCGTCAATGTCGTCGTTGTACGTCTCGAAACCGTCGATCAACGCATACGACTTCGTCGCGAAGCTCCAGAGTTCGCCGGCCCAGACGCCGTCGCCCACTGCATCGATCCTCCAGTAATAGCTGTCGCCGAAGTACAACGCGTCGGGTGCATAGGTGGTCTGAGCAGCATCCGCAACGAGCGTCAGTTCCTCGGGATCAGTGCCGAGATACAACTGATGCGAGGTCGCATCACGGCCCGCCCGCCAGCTCAGCAAGGTAGCCGGATCGACTTCCGTGGCCCCGTCGGCCGGCTGCGGTTGCCGGGCCTGGACCGGAATGAACAGGAAGCGGACTTCGCTAAGTCCGAACTGGCCCAGCGTACTCCATCCGCTGTTGACGATCAGGCGAACGTATCGGGCGGAGACGCCACCAAGATCGACCACTGTGTTGGCGGCGTACCCTGCCATCGACGCCCCTCTGGCGAATTCGACGTCCCGCAGAACCGTCCAGCCCTCTGCGTCCACCGAATACTGGACGGTCACATCCTTGAGTCCAAAGCCGAGAATCATCTCGAACTGGACGTTGTAGTTCCAGACCAGCATCTCGTGCAGTTCGTAGACGCGGTCGAACTCATACTGGATGTAGAGCGGCTCTTCGTCCGGGGCATAGGCCAGCCACATATCGGTGGCGGCCGCCGAGTGCCGATCGGCGTCATCGAGACCCGAGCCGTCAATCGTCTTCTCCGGGCCGGCGCCCTCGTCGGAATCGCCGTTGGTCGTGGCGATGATACTCTCAATGGGATAGCCGACCGGCTCGGCGGCAAACCACCAGATCTGACCTTTGAAGATTGTGCTGTTCGGCGGCGCGTTGACCTCATCGATTCGCCAGTAGTAAGTCTGCCCATAATCGAGCACGCCGGGCGGATCGTAACTCGCGGCGGTCTGCCCTTGACTGACCAGCACACCCCTCGGATCGCCGCGCGTGGCATCGTTGACATCGTCGAACGTCGTGCCGAAGTAGACGTCGTGACTGGCGGCAAACGCGCCCGGATCCCATGACAGAATAACGTCGGTCGGCACATCCGCCGCGTCATTTGCGGGGTTCGGATTTCGGCTGAGTTCCTTGGCAATGGCAGGCTCGGCCGAGAGAATCAGATGCCCATACCCCAGAGTCTGGTCATGCGCCTCCCGGCTTGTCCAGGTCATCTGGATTTCCCGGTCGCCGTTGTCTGTATCATCAATGACAGGGTGGAAGCCAATGGCATTGCCGACGGAGAAGTCCAGTGAAGCCATCTGTCGATAGTCGATCGAGGCCTCACAGATGTATCCGTCTGCCGTTCGGGTGGACGCCACTTGAAGATAGTCAATGGCGCTCTGACCATCACTATCCATGTTGCACCAGTTCCATGTCTGTTCGTTGGCATTGAAGCCGTACTGATAATGCTCGTCGTGTTCGCTCACGGCGTTGGTTGTAGCGAAGAATATTTCGATGCAGTCCGCGTTCCAGATGTCGCCGTTGGTCTTGTTCATGGACAGCTTGTCGTCCTTGACCACGACCGCCATGTAGATCTTCTCGTCGTCCCACAGCAGGTAGAACACTCCGCTGCAGTCCTCAGGATCGCTCCAACTTGTCTGCCCCGTATGCACCTGTGCTGCGGCATCCAGAACAGCCGGGGTCATCGCGGCAAGATTCCAGTCACTCAAGTCACCGTCAATGGCATCCGGCGTACCCCACAGACACTCGATCACCAAAGGTTCGCCAGTGGCCGGATGCACGGCCGGGGGGGCCGCAATCGCCAGACTCAGGCTGAGCAGGCCGAGAATGCCTGCAAAGACCCATTTCTTAGCTGACATTTCGATTCCTCCTTCAGACGCAATCCATTCTGTCATTCGTTCTCGGCCACACACCGAGAACACCGTCTCTCTCCCAACGTGGCGAGCCGTCCTGCCTGACCCGCACGTGGGCACCGGAATAACCGGTCCGATCTCTTCACGTCGATGGAATACCGTTGAAGTGCTTTTGGGCTCACCTCCTTTCTCACCACAGGCGGCATGTCTGCCGGTGCGGATGCACGAATCCAGGCGCTTCGCGGCAGACGGCCGGGTCGTTCCCCGGCTCTCTCACCGATAACGCACCACGATCCGACACGCGGCGCAATCCCTTCGGCCCGAGTCGATCTCAGGAACGATCGGCGACGGACAAACGACAGGGACCCGCTCCGATACAGATCGGAGCGGGCCCTGCCTGTGCTGCTGACCGCGGCAGGTGCATCCTGCCGCCATGCGATCACAGATTCCTATTCTGTCGCCGGCTTTCCAAAACCGACGTCGTCGATGTAGACGATGCCCGTGCCGCCGGCGGTCGGGCTGGTCCGATTGCCGACACCGATCACCATCGTGTCCACCCGGCTGGGATTCACGCCGGCGAATTCGCTCAGCGGAATCCTCCACTCGTTCCACCCGGCCAGGAACACCGCCCCATTGCCGGCCGGATGAGTCACCGTCGCGGCCTTGCCTGTCGCATCCTCCACCCGCACGTAGAGCGGCGCCGCGGTATTACCATCGGGCTGCGCCGGACCGATCGTCTCAACCGTCCACTGACCGCTGACGTTCCCCGTGGTGGTGATCCCTGAGAACTCGGCGCTGGCCAGAACACCCGCGGCATGGCTGGTCAACACCAGACCGATGTACGCATTCGCTCCCATCACGATCGTCTGGGGATTCCACGCCATGGCGGTCCAGTTCTCGCCATCCGTCGAATAATACCCGTTGAAGCTACTGCCCACGCGCTCGATTTTGACCCAGTGAGGTGCGCGCAAAGCAATCTGCTCGTCGGTGGCAATCGAGCTGTCGCTGACGGCGTCCACACCCATGGTCAAACGGGCCTGATAGCGGCACCCGTAGTCCGGCGTCGAATACACCGCCGCGAACTTCGAACCGGCCTCCAGCGTCTCACGAATCATCACACCGCCCTTGGTCCATTCATTCGCGCGCGATACGCTCTCCACATAGGCAATGAGCGAACCGTCGCCGCTGAGGTTCTTGTAAGCGAAACGGAACTCATCGGCCGTGCCCCAGATGTCGGTCCCGGCCGCGCCCAGGATGACCTTGCCGTCCGCCAACTGCAGGAACGAGGCAGGGAGACCCTGGAAATATACCGCCAGCGTATCCGCTCCGTTGCCGGTCCAGTTCTGCGGCGAGGCAAACACCCGCTCGGTCTCGGAATAGAACGGCGACGTCGTGTTGTCATAGAACAGAGGCATCGACTGAGTGCCGCTACGAACGATCGTCTTCTCGGCAAACGGCGCCGTGATGTAGCCGACTGTCGAGCCGGTGTTGTTGACCCAGCCGTCCAGCCACGTGTCGAAGATCGCCTCCCCGGCCTCGATATCGTCGGTGTAGGTTTCGAAGCCGTCGATCAAAGCGAACTCCTGTGTGGCGAAGCTCCACAGATCGCCGGCCCACACAGCGTCGTCTCCAACCTCGTCCACGCGCCAGTAATACGTCGTTCCGAAGATGAGTTCGGCCGGCGTGAAGGCAGACTGGGCAGGACTGCCGGCCAGCGACAGATCGTTCTGATCCGTTCCGAAATAGACCTCATGAGAGACGGCGTCTCGACCCGCACGCCAGGTCAGCGCGGAATCCACGCTCGCATCCGCCGCATCGGAGGCCGGCTGCGGCTCTCTGGCGTGGGCGGGGATGTACATAAAGCGGACTTCACTGAGACCGATCTGCGTCAGGGAACCCCAATTGTCGCTGATCGTCAGGCGGACATACTTGGCGGCAACGCCGCCCATATCAACGGTTGTGTTGGCAGCGTAGCCGGGCACGGCCGTCGCCCTGGCAAATTCGACATCACCCAGGAGGGCCCACTCGGCGCCGTCGGCGGAGTATTCCACCGTGACATCCTTGGCCCCGAAGCCAAGTACCGGGTCGAACTGCACGTTGTAGTTCCAAACCAACAACTCGTGCATCTTGTAGACGCGATCGAACTCGTACTGGATCCAGACGGGCCTCTCCGCATCGGCAGTGGTCAGCCACATGTCCTGGCTTTCGGTCGAGTGGCCGTCGTTCTCATCGAGTCCGGAGCCGTTGATCGTGTTCTCCGGCACCGCATCGCCTGCAGAACTCGAGGCGGTTACGATCACATTCTGAACCGCATAGACGAAGGGTTCCGTCGTGAAACTCCAGACCTCGCCCTGGAAGATTTCGCCAGCGGTGAGGACCTCGTCGATCCGCCAGTAGTAGCTCGTCTCAAAATCGAGCAGCCCATCGGGATCGTACGTCGCGGCCGACTGGGCCTGACTGAGCAGCACGCCCATTGGATTGGCCCGGCTGGCGTTGCCGACGTCGTCGAGACTGGTTCCAAAGTAAACGTCGTGCGCCGAGACGCCTTCACCCGGCTCCCAGGTCATGACAACGTCGCGAGGCACGTCGATCGCTTCCTTGGCAGGGCTCGGCGAGCGGGCCGCCTCCGGCGGGATAGCCAGGACGATGTGGACGAACGAGATCTTGGAATTGCTGGCGCCGGCATCGGCATCGGCCGTGATGGTCAAGCGACCGTCAGTCACCTCCACCGTGAGTTCATACTTGTCGAAGTTGCCGGTCTGTCCATTCGGATCGACGATAAGGACTCCTTCCACGAGCATCGTATTGGTCTGATCGCTGTTGGCAGGGTCGCCACAGATCATAAGGATATTATACACACCCTTCTCGATCTCGATCTCCCAGATCGCCGGCGGCGAGGCCTTCTGCAGATGGTTCAGCGTGTCATACCGCTGATCTTGTGAATTGGCGTTGTTGCGGTCGCGGGCGTCGGCGGTGATATTCCGATTCCAGCCGTAGCTCCAGCCATTGCCTCGATCACCGAAGACCTCACCGTAGTCCGGTAGATACCCATCGGGAACCACCCGGTCGCCTTCACTGTTGGACTGGAAGTTGATGTAGACGGTCTGCCCCCAAGCTGCGCCCATGACACCGACGACAACTCCAAGTAACACCATGAACCACACACATCTTCTACACATGGCAATCCTCCTTCAGACAGGGTCATACCAGGTTCGCTCCGGCTACGCGCCGGGTCGCTTCCCTCCACCATGCAGAATCGTTCCGACCGAATGCGCGCAGACCACAACCGCCCTCTTCTGTCTCGGAACGTTATCTCCAATGGAATTGTGGAATGAATGGGCCGTCGTGCTCGGCCGGTCAAATGAACAATGGTGCCCCGCCGTAAGGCAGGCGTAATCGCTGCCCGAAAATGAACACCCGGCCCCCCCTGACCGCGTGTGTAACCCGGTACACACCATCAGGGCCTCCGATTCTGACCGTACAGCGCGACCGCCCATCGAGCAGACGGCCCGCACCACCACAGAATCTGAAATCACCACACCCGACCTGTCGCGCGTGCCCAGACCGCTCGCAACCGGCTCAATCCATCTTGTACCATATTCGGCGTCTGTCACGCAAGGCATTTCTCGTCGACTTCGAAGACGCCGGCACTCATCTACGCATCGACCCCCGACAGCCTCCCATGCCAGCAACCCCGGCATGCATTTGAGGGCCTGGAAGTTTTTGGGACATAATTCACAACAACTCACAATGCCCCGATTGACGTACAGGCAATTGAGGTACACCGCCACCTCTGGCCCACACCGCGCCTCAGAACCGGTCCTTGCGGACGACAGGGACAGCGAGTAGAATCGTCCGCAAAGCGGCATCCGCACTGTTGCATCGCCGCTCTCAAGAGAACCCGGATGGCCTGAGACACACACCAATATGCTCGGCGTATTCCTACCAGCCATTGTCGTCGCCTATCTGGTCGGCGCGATTCCGTTCGCTCAGATCATCGCCAAGGCGCACGGCAAAGACCTGCGGACGATCGGCTCGGGCAACATCGG